>JANXVS010000064.1 GCA_025351555.1 Pseudomonadota bacterium
CCCGTACTGCGCCATGAATTCCACCATCGACAGACCCGCCTGGAACTGTACTTGGTTCATCCCCATGACCCACCTCCATACCGAATGTGGGTGCTACCATCTCCCGCAGCCGTCTCAAATCACGCGACCGCTGGCTGAGGATCGAAACTAATCAGGTTCGCTTTTGCCCCTAAAGCTGGGTCAACACAGGTTCGGCACGAGCCTCATAAGTGGATCAACCCCGGCTCGGCGTCAACACGGTGGGAACTGTTTCCCACGGAACGCGCCAGCCTTCGCTGGACGCACACAGACCGGAATGGGTCGAGCACGGGCACTCATAACGGTTACAATCTGCACTGACGCGCAGCTCCTTGCTACGCACACAAATCGCCGTGCGACCTTGTTGTGCCGCCGTCACGGCTTGTCGGGCGGTCTAAGTCCGTGCACGATTCGATCGGTATCGATTCCGAACTCTCTGCCGACCACCGCCACTTGCGTACAATCGAATGCTATTACTGGAATATGAAGGGCTAGACACTCGGCACCTCGAAAGCGCGTACCGCAAGACTGTCGACCAATTGCGCCGGGGCGACTGGCGATCAGCGCAAGTCAAGAAGCTCGCACCGTCGCCTTACTACCGCGCACGCCTTGACCATAGCAATCGCCTGCTGTTTCAACTAAGGCGGCACGGCAACCAAGCTTGCGTGTTGGCGCTTGAGGTCATCCGCAATCACGCTTATGAAAAGTCGCGCTTCTTGCGGGGTGCGGCGGTCGACGACAGCAAGCTACCCGACCTGCTATCCCCTGATGAGCCGATCGCAGACCTTAAGGCTCTGCCAGTGGCTCTGTCCGGCCAGACCCGTTTCCACATGCTGGACAAGGTGCTGCTTTTCGACGAAGCGCAGGACGCCGTATTCCGGCTCACGCCTCCGCTGGTGATCGTTGGCAGCGCTGGCAGCGGCAAGACTGCGCTTACTTTGGAGAAAATGAAGCAGCTCAACGGCGACGTGCTCTACACCACGCAGTCTGCATTTCTCGCACAACACGCGCGCAACCTGTACTTTTCGAACGGCTTCGAAGCCCCCGATCAGGAAGCCGATTTCTTGTCGTTCCGCGAATTGCTCGAGACCATCCACGTCGCGCCGGGTCGCGAGCTGACATACCGGGACTTCAGGGATTTCCTGCGGCGCCAGCAGCAGTCTGTGGGCCGGTTCGACGGCCACATGCTCTATGAGGAATTTCGCGGCGTGTTGGCGGGTTCGCGTGCTGATCGTCCCTGGCTGTCCGTGGATGATTACGCTGCCCTAGGCGTGCGCCAGTCGATTTTCACGGCCGAGTCGCGACCGGTCGTGCATGGCCTGTTCGAGAAGTATTTGCAGTGGATGAAAGATGCAGGTCTTTACGACTCCAGCATCATGGCCCAGGAATACGTCGCCCACACGCAACCGCGCTATGACTTCGTTGTCGTTGACGAAGTCCAGGACCTGACCATCGCGCAACTGGCCCTATGCGTGAAGCTGCTGCGCACGCCGGGCCAATTCCTGCTTTGCGGCGATGCCAACCAGATAGTGCATCCCAATTTCTTTTCATGGGCGCAGATCAAGACCCTGTTTTGGCGCGACGAAAATCTGGCAGCGGGCGCGCCACTGCATGTACTGCGGGCCAACTACCGCAATGCAGCGCCCGTAAACCGATTAGCCAATCGCCTGATCAAACTCAAACAGCGCCGTTTTGGCTCCATCGACCGGGAGTCCAATTTCCTGGTCCAATCGCGCACCGCACGCGACGGCGGCGTGACGTTTCTGCCGGATCGCGACGCGATCAAGCGCGACCTCGATGAAAAAACCCGCAAGTCGGCTCGCTTCGCCGTTATCGTTCTGCGCGATGAGGCAAAGGAGGAGGCCCGCCACTTCTTCCACACCCCGTTGGTGTTTTCGGTACAGGAGGCCAAGGGGCTCGAATACGATCACATCATTCTGTACAACCTGATCTCAAGCGCGCGCCAGGAGTTTGGCGAAATCGCCCAAGGCATTGCTCACAATGATCTGGACGGCGACGAACTTGAATACTCGCGCGCCAGGGACAAAACGGACAAATCGCTCGAGACGTTCAAGTTCTTCGTCAATTCGCTGTATGTGGCGATGACCCGCGCGGTCGAGCATCTCTACGTCATCGAGTCCGACACCCGGCACGCGCTGCTCGGGCTGCTCGGACTGGGGCGCGTGGACGAAAAGGTCAACGTTGCCAACCAGCAATCTTCTGCCGAAGAGTGGCAGCGCGAAGCGCGCCGCCTGGAACTGCAGGGCCGGCAGGAACAAGCCGACGATATTCGCCGCTCTGTGCTGCGCCAGCAGGCGGTGCCTTGGGCCGTGTTCGACGCAACGCGCTTTCGCGAGCTGCGGCGGCAGGTGCTCGATACCAAGAACGCTTCCTCCAAAGCGCGGCAGCAGCTGATGGACATTGCCGCGTTCTACCGGGAAGCCAGACTGTTCGCGCATTTGTCAGGGGTTTCGTCTTTTGATTCCGCCATGCTCGATCGCGCAGCAGCAAACGCAATGCACAAATACGGCGGCAGCTACTCAAAACCGCAGTTCAAGGATGTGCTCGCCCAAACAGAACAGTACGGCGTGGATCTCCGTAACGTGTTCAACTGCACGCCGTTGATGATGGCCGCGCGCGCGAACAATATCGCGCTCGCGCAGGCCCTGCTTGAGCGTGGAGCCAACGCGGAAGCCACGGATAATTACGGGCGCAACGCATTCCAACTCTTCCTCGATGGCGCCACGCGCGGCGCAACACCAAATGCCGAGCGATTCACCAGCATGTACCGGCTGCTAGCACCGACGTCGGTGAGTCTGCGCTACGCCGACCGCCTGTACAAATTGGATCAACGTACAATCGAATTTGTGCTGTACAACGTCTGTGCCGCCACGACCAAGAGTAGTATCCAAGACGAACGACGTCGCAACAGCGGCCTGGACACGGCCTGGCTGCTGGAGGTTCTGGATTGCTGGCCCGCCGCCGTGTTGTCCCCGGATCGAAAGCGGCGTCAGTATTTGAGCGGCGTGCTCGCACGCAACGAAATCTCGCGCGACTATGCCTACAATAGGCGGCTATTCCTGAGGACGCGGCAAGGCGAGTATGTACTGAATCCTCTGCTTGAGGTCCGTGCGGGCGAGGACTGGGTGAGCATCTGTGAACTGCTGAACTACTCGCTGATCTCGGACGGATCCGATCACGTTGGAACGAGGTTCATAGCACATGTCATGGGCCGGCGTGATCACCTCGCCGGAGCCGCAACGATTGAAGACGTGCCACCGATTGACTTTTTCTGATGCCGACGAATCGTGCACGGCCGTCTCGATTGGCCATTCACAGCCCGCAAACAACAATTCATGCAGCCAGGGTAATGCGCCCTGGCCGTCCACGCACAGGCCGGGTTCGGATTTCCACATCTAAGCCAAGTGATGCCAGGAAGCCAAGCATGCGGTCCAGCGAGTACCCGGCGATCTTCCCATTGACCAAGCGGCTAACGTCGGATTGTGCCAACCCCAACCGCTTCGCTGCTTCAGTTTGGGTGAGTTTCTTACGCTCAATGGCCCCTCGCAGCATTACTACGATTTGGGCCTTTAACAGCTCCTCATCGGGCCGATCGAATCCGAGATCCGCAAATACATTTTTGCTCATAGCTTGCTCCCGTAAACGGTGACTGCAGCGCGTAAACGACGTTGGATCAGTCCGACGTCATGCTTTGGCGT
Source organism: Pseudomonadota bacterium (assembly GCA_025351555.1). GTDB lineage: Bacteria > Pseudomonadota > Gammaproteobacteria > Xanthomonadales > Rhodanobacteraceae > Rudaea. Next base: position 3,738 of record JANXVS010000064.1, read on the forward strand.
TGCGATTCCTTTCTTGGCCTTTTTCTGGAAGGCATGTAGCACGAAGATCGCACTGGCAAATCTGACGGTGTACACGGCGCGGTACGTATTGCCATCGAAGTCATCAACAATTTCGAGCACGCCTGCGCCATGAAAGCCGCGCAGTGGTTTCGCTGCGGGATGTTTTCCGCCAAGCTGCGCTTCAAAAAGCGCTTGACCCATGAACCGTCGCACGTCGTCCGGGAAATCGCGCAAGTCTTTGCGCGAAGATCCGACCCACTCAACCGATTTGATGTCAGAGCCGGTTCCGTGCATATAGCAATTCTACTATAACAGGCATTCAGGTGCGAGCGCGGACGAGCCCATCCGGCCCGCGCCCACTTCAATTGTGGTCTCGTGGCAAAGGAATCGAGATGAAAACGTCATTCTGGCTGTTCGCTCAGTTCGAGTCGGCCACGCTGTCGATCGAGCAGATCTGCGAGCTGACAGGGAAGGCGCAACAGACGATTGGCAACCGCGTTTCCGCCGGAACGTTCCCGCGTCCTACCAGCGACGGAGTCTAGCTAATCGAAGAGAAAACGAACAATCTTGATGCACCAGAAATGCACCAGATGGCCAGACAGCCGCGTAACTACGCGAATTCGGTCCAGTCCATCATAGTGACTATACAAATGGAATATGCACCATTTTCCATAACGATATAAAGTGTATAAAGCAAAAATATAAACCTTGGTTAGTATACTATTTATGCAAGCGTTTGGCGCGAACTGCAGAGTGGGATACTTGTGCTTCCTTCGCAACTGGCCTTCGAATCCATCGGTCGTCATGTTGCGCCGAATGTCCGATGGGCTCGTGCAATGATACGTGGGACATGCGCTGTGCGCTCCGACCGATTTACGCCGCTAACGGATGTGTCGCAAAATGGCCATTGTTCGCATGCAACGCCAACGCAATTGACCGGCGACTGTCGGCCAACTTAAGACATAGCGATGGCGAATCCAGCTGCCGCAAAGAGGACATCCGCGACGGGCGCGACTGATTAACCTAACTGGTTTAATTATCTGGGTGTCCTGCCCAACCGCGGCGAGTCGAGAATCTGGCGCGAGATGGTA
>JANXVS010000065.1 GCA_025351555.1 Pseudomonadota bacterium
GCAGCGCCGAAGGCCTGCGTCGTCTGTTGCTCGCAATCATCCGCGACCTTCGCGTTGTCTTCATCCTGCTCGCGCGCCAGCTCGCGCGCATGCGCGCGGCGGCTTCCGAATCGCCCGAACGCCAGCGCGAGCTGGCCCAGCTTGCTGGCGACATCCATGCGCCGCTCGCCAACCGGCTCGGCATCTGGCAACCGAAGTGGGAACTGGAAGACCTCGCGTTCCGCTATCTGCATCCGGATATCTACAAGCGCATTGCCACCCTGCTCGACGAGCGTCGCCAGGATCGCGAACGCTTTATCGCGCTGGCAATGGGCACCCTGCGCCGCGCGCTCGCTGCGGCGGGCGTGGAGGCCGAGATCGCCGGCCGACCCAAGCACATCTATTCGATCTGGAAAAAGATGCAGCGCAAGAGTGGGGATTTTTCCACTTTGTACGATATTCGCGCGTTGCGCCTGCTGGTGAAAGACGTCGCTGCCTGCTACGCGGCGCTGGGTGTCGTGCACACGCTGTGGCCGCCGGTGCCGAGCGAGTTCGACGACTACATCGCGCGGCCCAAGGGCAATCATTACCAATCGCTGCACACTGCGGTGGTTGGCCCGGACGGCAAGACCCTGGAGGTGCAGATCCGCTCGCACGACATGCACGCGCACGCCGAGCAAGGCGTGGCGGCGCACTGGCGTTACAAGGAAGGCGCCGCGAAAGGCGATGAAAATTTCGAACGCAAGATCGCGTGGATGCGCCAGTTGCTGGAAACCAAGGACGAGCACGAAGACGACGCGGCCCTGCTCGCCGGTTTCAAGACCGACATCCTGGAAGACCGCGTCTATCTGTTGACGCCGCAAGGCCAGGTTATGGACTTGCCGCGCAACGCCACCGTGCTTGATTTTGCCTATCACGTGCACACCGACGTCGGCCATCGCTGCCGCGGCGCGAAAGTGAACGGCCGTATCGTGCCGCTGCACTTCGCGCCGGTCAGCGGTGATTGCGTGGAAATCCTCACCGGAAAAGCACTAGAACCGCGCCGCGACTGGCTTTCCGCGCAGCATGGGTTTCTCACCACGCACCGCGCGCGAGAAAAGGTGCGCACCTGGTTCAAGCGTGTCGATCACAACGCCAACCTCGCCGCCGGACGCGCGATCCTGGACAAGGAACTCAAGCGCCTGGCGCTGGGCAATGTGGATTTGGAACCATTGCCGCAAAGGTTCCATTTGCAGACACAGGAAGAATTCCTGGTCGCGCTGGCACTCGGCGACGTGACCACCGGCCAGATCGCGCGCGCGCTGCACGAGATCCATACGCCGCAACCCACGCCCGTGGCCCAGGTGCCGCGTGCGCCGAAGCGCGACAAGGACGCCGTCGTGATCGAAGGCGTCGGCAATCTGCTGACTACGCTCGCACGCTGCTGCCAGCCGCTGCCGGGCGACGCGATCGTCGGCTACATCACGCGCGGCCGCGGCGTCTCGATCCATCGCGCCGACTGCGCTGGCTTTGCGCGGCTGCGCGCGCGTGATAGCGGGCGCGCGATCGAAGTCGAATGGGGCGGCGCCCGCGCCCAGGCCTACGAAGTCGATCTGCTGGTGCGCGGCTACGATCGCAAATGGTTGCACAAGGACGTGACCAACGTCATCGCCGCCGCGAACGTGCATCTGCTCGCAGTTAACACACGCGTCGATTCCGCCAGCAGTCTGGCGACGATGAATTTTGCCGTGCGCGTGACCGACTTTGAACAACTGTCGATGCTGCTGGGACGCCTATCCGGTGTGCCGAATGTGATTGAGGCGCGGCGTTTGGCCTGAGGCCGCGCGAAGGTTATGGATTGCCCCAACCGACGCTGGCGGCGCGTCCGCATCGCACCGTGGCGCTCGCTATGGTTCAAAACCATTCGCGAAAATAGGATCGCTCGCATACGCGATGCGCACGCTTTCGATCAAGCCTTGCGAGGCGTTGAAAAAGCCACCGCTGACCCGCCCCAATGCGCGCAGATAGTAGGCTTGCCCGACCACGTTCGGCGTTGGCACGCCGTTGCGTATCCAGCCGCCGGAGATACGTGCCATCGGGCCGACATCGACATAGTTTTGACCGTCGGTCGAGTATTGCAGCAGCGGCGGCAACGCCAGCTCCGGTCCTGCACCCGAGCGCATCCAGGTCGCGGTGTTTCCGGTAGCGCTCACGTTCAGCGCTTGCACGGCCGCATCGGGCAGGGATAGCCGTGCCAGGTACGGGCGCGGCAGTGCAGACGGCGCGCCGATCGTGGTGAACTGACCGCCGGCCAAGACTTTGCCGTCTTGCTGCAATGCCAGCGCGAGAACGTGACCGTTGGCGTTCGGATTGGCGAAACTGGTATCGACGCTGCCATCCGCGTTGAGTCGGGCTAGATACAGTTGCGACTGCGCCGGCGTGCCGATGTGGCTGAAGACGCCGCCGATCAGCGCCTTGCCGTTCGGCTGTAGTGCCAGGGTGTAGGGGATGTTGTCGACATTCGGATCGGCGAAGCCGGCGTCCAGGCTGCCGTCGCTATTGAGTCTGGCAATGTAGTTGCGCAGTGGATCACCACCTATCGACGTGATAAAACCGACGACAATGATCTTGCCGTCAGGTTGCAATGCTACTGCGGCAGCAAAACTGCCGCCGACACTCGGAGCGGTGAAGTTTTGATCCAGGCTGCCGTTGCTGTTGAGCCGCGCCATGAACTTGCGCGGTTGCGCTGGCATGCCGATGTTGGTGAACACGCCGGCGACCAGGATCTTGCCATCGGGCTGCAACGCGATCGAGTACACATCGTTGTCGGCATTCGGATCGGCAAAACTGGTATCGACGCTGCCATCCAGATTGAGGCGAGCCAGGTAGTGGCGTGTTTGTTGACCGATCATCGTGAAGTAGCCGCCGACCAGCGACTTGCCGTCCGCTTGCACGACGATGCTGCGGATAGGATAGTCGCTCAGCGGCTCGGTGAAACCACTATCGAGACTGCCGTTGGCGTTCAGCCGGTACAAATTCTCGCCCGTCTGGCCGCCCGCAATTCCGGAGAGATCGCCGCCGTCGAGTATCCTGCCGTCGGCCTGGACGGTGAGCGCCGAAATAATTCCCTGCCCCTGACCGACGGCGAAACCGGCATCCACGCTGCCATTGGATTGCAACCGGAAAATCGTGGGGCAGGGCTGCCCGCCGCCCGCGCCGCCGACCAGAATCCTCGCGTCCGGTTGCAGGCTGAGTGCAGTGACATAGTTGCTGGCAATGGCGCTGGACAAGGGCTCTTCGACGTTGCCATTGGCGTCGAGCCGGGCAAGACGCGAATGCGCCTGCGTCGGTGACGTGTTGCCGATCAGGGTGAAACCGCCGCCGAGGAGGATCTTGTTATCCGGTTGCAGTGCAAGCGCTTGAATGGAGCTATCCGTATACGCATTGGGAAAAGCCGGATCGGCATCGCCGGAAGCAAGCAGCCGAACGACCCGTCCGCCGGCGCCGACGGATTCGCCCGCGAGAATTTTTCCGTCCGGCTGCAAGGTCAGCAGAGAGATGGGGCCGGCAGGGATGCCCGGATTAAAGCTTATGTCTACATTGCCGTCGCCATTGAGTCGGCAGACGTCTTGGCAGGACACGCTGTGAATCGTGGTGAAATTGCCGCCGACGAGAATCTTGCCATCGTCTTGCAAGGCGATCGCGTTGACGTTGTTGTCGGCGTTCGGATCGGCGAAACCGGCATCCACGCCGCCACCTTGGTTGACGCGACACAGATGGTGGCAAGGCGCACCATCGATCGTGGTGAAGTTGCCGCCGAGCACGATCTGGCCATCGGCTTGCAGCGCGATGGCGGTAACAAAGCCATCGATGTTCGGAGCAAAACCGGGGTCCAGGGTACCATCGGAGTTGTAGCGGGCAAGCTGCGGAACGACCGGGATTTGGCTGCTGACCAACACCTTGCCGTCGGCTTGCAATGCAAGAACGAAAACATTATTGCCGACATTCGGATCGACGAAACTGGTGTCTACGCTGCCATCGGCGTTGAGCCGGGCCAGATTGCGACGCGTCTGCGCCGGCACGCCGATCGCACTGAAAGCGCCGCCGACAAGGATTTTGCCATCCGGCTGCAGCGCGATCGCGTTGACGCCGGAATTGGCTATCGGGTCGATAAATGCGCTATCGACGGAGCCATCGGCATTGAGCCGGCACACCGAGTGGCAAGGTTGCGAGTTGACCGTTGTGAAGTTGCCGCCGATCAAGGCCTTGCCGTCGGGCTGGATCACGATGGCTTTTACCGTGCCATCGGCTGAGGCGACATAGCCGTCGGCTGCGTTCTGGGCGTGCGCGCCGCTGACTATGAGCGCGCCTGCGAATGCGAGTAAGACATCGAGAATTCTGCTGTGAAGCCTGTGCATGTCGTCGTCCCTGCGATTATTCAAAACTATTGCTGAGGTAAATTCATCCTACTCCCGGCCAATCCCAATTGTACGCACACAATTGACATCCAATCTCCCTTTCGCGGCCGCAAACCCGTCGTTGAAGAGAACACGATAGGCTATTGAATCTGCCTGCGAAACAGATGCAACTATCGGTTTTTATGCGGTTTTTGGCTGCTCGGCCCTGCAGGACGCTGCGACCCCCATGGTATGCTTGACCCTAGGGCGCGACGGGGGGATGGGCTTTCCGCTCGGCGCCTGATTGCCGGATAGATACGCAACGTGATCGAAATCCCCGGATACCACATCAAGCGCCAGCTCGGTCGTGGCGGCATGGCGACCGTGTACCTGGCGACGCAGGAATCGGTGCAGCGCGACGTCGCGCTCAAGGTGATGTCGCCGACGCTGCTGGCCGATCCGGATTTCGGCGAACGCTTTCTGCGCGAGGCGCGGATCGCGGCCAAGTTGCATCATCGCAATGTCGTTGGCGTGCACGATGTCGGCCGGGTCGGCGACTTTCACTACATCGCGATGGAATATCTGGGCGGCGGCAGCGTGCTGTCGGACGACGGCAAGGCGCGGCCGGTCACGTTTTCTTTGCGCGTGGTGCGCGAGATCGCCACCGCGTTGAATTACGCGCACGCAAAAGGTTTCGTGCATCGCGATGTGAAGCCGGACAATATCCTGCTGCGTGAGGACGGCACCGCGGCGCTGACCGATTTCGGCATCGCCCGCGCGAACGATTCGGCCACACACATGACCCGCACCGGCACGGTGATCGGCACGCCGCATTACATGAGTCCGGAACAGGCGCGCGGGCGGCCGATCGATGGTCGTGCGGATTTGTATAGTTTGGGAATTGTGCTGTACGAGCTTTTGATGGGGCGCGTGCCGTTCCACGCTGACGATTCGCTGGCGGTCGGCATCATGCACATCACCCAGCCGATCCCGATCTTGCCGGAGCGCTTGTCCGCAGTGCAGCCCGTGCTCGACCGACTGCTGGCCAAGCAGCCCGACGATCGTTTCCAGAATGGCGAAGCGGTGGCCGATGCGATCGAGCAGGTGGAAATCTCAATTGCGCGCGGTGAATTGCCGGAGCTGGCGCAGACTGATGAAGCCTACCGGCGCGAGATTCTCGGTGCCGACACGCCTACCCGCGCGATGGCGCCTGCCGTCACGCCGACGTCCGGAGGAGGAAGAAGAAGTCAACACTACCGCGCCGAACCCAGCCTTGGACGCATGGACGACGTCGCCGCCAGTGTACCGCGGCGTCCGCATCACGGCTCGGCGGGACGCTCAGCGCCGCCAGCATCCGCCGGTCGATCGCGGCGCTGGCTGCTTGCCATCGCGCTCATCGTGGTGGCCGCGGCTGCGTTCGCGGCGTGGCGCTATCAGGATCGCTTGCGCGCTCTCCTGCCGAAAACCGAACTCAACGATCTGGTCACGCGCGGTCAGAAAGCGCTCGCCGCCGACAAACTCGTCGGCACCCAGGGCGACAGCGCGCGCGAATTGTTCCAGGCCGCGCGTGCGCTGGATGCCGACAACGACCAGGCACGCGCGGGCCTGACCCGCGTCGGTCAGCGCCTGATCGAGCAGGCGCGCGTGGCGATGACGCGCAACGACTTCGCCACCGCACGCGGCGATCTTGCAGCGGCAGCCGATGTGCTCGGCGGCGGTGCCGACGTGGAAGAACTCAAGGCCGCGATGCATGCAGCCGAGGCGCGCAACAGCGCATCGGAAGATCAGCTGCGGCGTGCCGATGCCGCGTTTGCCGCCGGAACCTTGACCGGCGACAAGGGCGCGAGCGCGTTGTATCAGCGCGTGCTCGATGCCGACGCGACCAACGCCCTGGCGTTGAACGGCCTGAAGAAAGTCGGCGAAGCGGTCGCTAGCCAAGCGCGTGATGCGATCGTCGCCGGCAATGTCGATCTGGCCAATCAACGCATAGCCGATCTCACTCAACTGTCGCCGAATCATCCGGCGATTCCCGAACTGCGTGCGCTGCTGGCGCAATCGCACGAGAATGCGAACCAGGCGCTGGAACAGCAATTGGCGCGAGGCGAAGCGCAGCAGCGCGCCGGCAAGATCGGCGGTGATGATGGTGCGCTGACGCTATTGCAGACGGTGCTCAAGCGCGACCCGAACAACGCGCGCGCCAAGGCGGCATTGCGCAGAGCCGCGCAGACCCTGGTTGCGCAGGCGAATGCGGCACTCGACGCCAGCAACAGCGCGCAGGCCGACAAGCTGTTGCAGCAGGCCGAGAGTGCGGCGCCGGATCTGGCGGATCTGCGCGCTGCGAAGTCGCGTCTACGCGAGGCGCGCGAGCAGCTGGATATCAGCAAGCAGCAGGCGCAGGTCACGCCGGCCGATCAGGGCCGCATCCAGCAATTGCTCGACGACGCCGACAAGGCGATGACGGCGGGCAATCTGATTCTGCCGCCCGGCGACTGCGCGTTCGACAAGTACCGTGCGGCGCTGCGCCTGGATGGCAACAACGCCAAAGCCTTTGCCGGCCTGAACCGCATTCCGGCACGTGCCAGGGAATTGTTCGAAACCGCGCTCAAGGCAAACACGCCGAACAAGGCGCGTTCGTATATTGATGCGATCACCGAAGCCGATCCCGGTGACGCCTCCGCGCCCGCGTTGCGCGAGCGCCTGGCCAGCGTGTTTCTGGATCAGGCCGATGCACGCATCGCTCAGGGCCAGCGCGCCGAAGCCACGCGCGCGATCAATTCCGCGCGCGAACTGGCGCCGGCCAATCCGCGCCTGGGTGCGCTGGAAGCGAAGCTGGAATCGATGCCGGGCGGTTAGCGCAGCGGCGGCAGGATTTTCTGCAGTGCTTCCCGCGCCGCATCAAACGAAAAATGCTGGCGCACGTTGGCCAAACCGTTATCAGACAACTTTTTCCACAATGCGGCATCGTCGTAGGCGCGCAGGATCGCCGCCGCGAAATCGGCGGCGGTGTCGGCGACCACCACATCGGCATCATCCAGATCGGCGTTCGCGCGCACATGCATGCCCTCGACTGCGGCTGACGTTGCTATCACGGGCAGGCCATAGCTCATCGCCATATTGACCTTGCCCTTGACCCCGGCGCCGTAACGCAGCGGTGCCACCGAGAGCCGGCAGCCGTCCATGTACGGAGCGATGTCGTCGACGAAGCCGTGCACGATCACGCCGTCGTGGGCCAGATCGATAATCTGCGGCGGCGCCTTGCTGCCGATCACATGCAAGACAACTTCAGGCAGGGCCGCGCGCACCAGCGCAAATACCTCACGCACGAACCACAGTACGGCGTCGGTATTCGGCGGATGCTGAAAGCCGCCGACGAAGACGAGATCGCGGCGCGCGTCGAACTCGCGGCGACGACCGTAGACTTCATGCACATTGGAAACAATTTCAATGTGTACTTGTGGCAGCTCGCGCGCC
>JANXVS010000207.1 GCA_025351555.1 Pseudomonadota bacterium
CACCGCCTCGCGCGGCTGCAGGGCGCGTTCGCGCAGGCGATGGCGGAAGCCGAGTATGCAGGCGGTTATACCGCGGTGTATCCGATCAAGGTCAACCAGCAGAAAGGCGTCGCCGGCGAGCTGGCGCTGGCCGGCGATGGCGGCTTCGGTCTGGAAGCCGGCTCGAAACCGGAATTGATGGCGGTGTTGGCGCTGGCGAAACCGGGCAGCATCGTGATCTGCAACGGCTACAAGGATCGCGAATACCTGCGCCTGGCCCTGATCGGGCGCAAGCTCGGCCTGCGCGTATTCATCGTGATCGAGAAACCGGCCGAGCTCAAGCTCGCGCTGGAAGAGGCGCGAGCGCTCGGCGTCGAACCACTGTTCGGTGTGCGCATGCGTCTGACCAGCCTCGGCGCCGGCAAGTGGCAGAACACCGGCGGCGAGAAGTCGAAGTTCGGTCTGACGCCACGGCAATTGTTGACCCTGATCGACGAGCTGAAGGTGGCGAATCTGACCCATTCGCTGCAATTGCTGCACGTGTTCATGGGTTCGCAGATTTCCAATGTGCGCGACATTGCCGCCGGCATGCGCGAGGCGACGCGCTACTTTGTGGAATTGTGTAAATTAGGACTGCCGATCGGCTACGTCGATGTCGGTGGTGGCCTCGGCGTCGACTACGAAGGCACGCGTTCGCGCTCGGCCTGTTCAATCAATTATGGATTAGATCAATACGCGGCGACCATCGTGCAGCCACTGGTGGAAGCCTGCGCCGAACACGGCCTGACGCCACCGCACGTCATCAGCGAAACCGGCCGCGCGATGGTCGCCCATCATGCCGTGCTGATCACCAATGTCAGCGACATCGAGCGCGCGCCGGAAGGCGGCATCCCACCGGCCGATGCGGATGAGCCGGCGGTGTTGCGCCGCTTGCGCGAAATCCACCGTGAGATCGACGCGCGCTCGGTGATCGAGTTGTATCACGAGGCGCAGCATCAATGGTCGGAAGGTCACGCCCTGTTCGCGCTCGGCCAGCTTGGTCTGCGCCAGCGCGCGCGGCTGGACGACTTGTACTACGCCATCGTCAACGCCCTGCGCGTGCGCCTGAAGCCGGAAGAACGTTCGCATCGACAGGCGCTGGATGAGCTCAACGAGAAGCTGGTCGACAAGTACTTTGTGAACTTTTCCATTTTTGAATCGATCCCGGATGCATGGGCGATCGATCAGATTTTCCCAATTGTGCCGATCACCGGACTGGATCGCGCACCCGACCGTCGCGGTGTCATTGCCGATCTGACCTGCGATTCCGACGGTCGCATCGATCACTATGTTGATGCCGACGGCGTCGATGTGAGCCTGCCATTGCACTCGCCCGAACCGGGCAAGCCGTATCGGCTGGGAATTTTCCTGGTCGGTGCGTATCAGGAGGCGCTCGGCGACATCCACAATCTGTTCGGCGACACCGACGCGGTCAATGTGCGCCTGAATGCGGGCGGTGGCTACGAGTTCTCGCATGTGAAGCGCGGCGACACCACCGATGTGATGCTCGATTACGTGGGCTACGATCTGAATGCCTTGCGCGCCGCGTATCGCGAGAAGATCGTGGCGGCGGGCGTCGCAGGCGACGAAGCCGAGCGCATCGCGGCGTCGCTGGAACAGGGACTGACGGGTTACACCTACCTTGCCGAACACGATGAGGAACGAAACGACAATGTCTGACTTGCGCGTTGGATTTGTTGGGCTCGGCGCCATGGGCTGGCCGATGGCGGGCCATCTGAAACGCGCCGGGCGTCTCGTCGCCGTTGCCAATCGCAGCGCGGCGAAGGCGCAGGAATTTGCACGCGAACAGGGCGTCGCCGCACCGGCCACTCTGACTGAACTTGCAACGATGTGCAATGTAATCGCGCTATGCGTCAGCGCCGACGCCGACGTGCTCGCGGTCACGCGCGAGATTGCGGCGAGCGCGAAGGTCGGCACGGTCGTGGTCGATCATTCCACGGTGTCGTCGGCTACCGCGCAACAGGCGCAGGCGATGATGCAAGCGGCTGGCGGCGATTTTCTCGACGCGCCAGTGTCGGGCGGTGTAGAAGGCGCCAAAAATGGAAAGTTATCCATCATGGTTGGAGGCAACGCGGACACGCTCGCGCGTGTGCGTCCCGTGCTGGAAGCGTACGCCGCGCGCATCAGCCACATGGGTCCGAGTGGCGCCGGCCAGAACACCAAGGCGGTGAATCAGGTACTCGTCGCCGGTATCGCCCAAGGTGTGTGCGAAGGACTCGCGCTCGGTGAAGCGCTGGGGCTCGACCCGGACGTCTTGCTGCCGACGCTGCTGAGCGGCGCGGCCGGTTGCTGGTTTTTGGACAAGCGCGGCGCAACGATGTTGCGCAGTGAGTTTTCCGGCGGGTTCAAATTGTCGCTGCTGCACAAGGATTTGAAGATCGTGCGCGAGCTCGCGCAATCCGTGGGTACGGATTCCAGCATCATTGAAAAATCCCTCGCCGACTATGCCGAGCTGATGGCGCAGGGCCATGGCGATGAGGAGATTTCGGCGCTGATCCGGCGCAAGCGCGCGACGCGTTGACGCGCCGGCCATCTAAATGCGGGGAATCGTGACAGCGATTACGGTTTTCTCACAACGGCAAGAGTAAATATCCAAGCCTGACGATCGCGCGGAGGCGGCCATGAACCAGCGTTGGTGTGTTGCAATGCTGATGTTGTTTGCAGATCTTGCCCTCGCGCAAGCGCCCGCGGATTTGATGCTGGTCGATGCCGCTCCCGGCGCCACGTTCAGTCAACCGCTTGCAGTGCGCGCCCCGAATGACGGATCGGGGCGCGTGTTCGTGGTCGAAAAATGCGGCCACATCAAGATCATCAAAAACGGCAGCGTCAATCCGACGGCGTTTCTTACGTTGAGCGTCGCCTGCAACAGCGAGCAGGGCTCGTTGGGCGTGGCCTTCCATCCCAACTATGCCAGCAATGGTGTGTTCTACGTTACCTACACCGACCCCACCCAGGCGATCGGGACGAGCAAGGATCAGGTGCTGGCGCGCTTCACGGTATCGGCCGATCCGGATGTCGCCAACCCGAATGGCACCGTGGTGATGCGGGTGCCGGATCTCGCCGACAATCACAATGGCGGCGATATTCATTTCGGCGCGGACGGCTATTTGTACTGGTCGATGGGTGACGGCGGCGTGCAACCCGATCCGAACGGATTTGCCCAATGCCTATGGAAGAAGCATGCGGACAGCAGCACCAGCACCTGCAGCCCGGCATCCAGCGGTAGCTCCGGCGCCTTGTATTATTTGCTGGGCAAGATCATGCGTCTTGATGTGGATAATCCCACCGCTTCGGCGCAAGCCAACGCCTGTGGGGCGACGTCGGGTACACCAGCGGAGTATTCGATTCCGGCAACGAATCCTTACGCAAATCTGGCCAATGTCGCGAACGCCACGCGTTGTGCCGAGATTTGGGCCTACGGTTTGCGCAATCCGTTCCGCTTCAGTTTCGATCGGCAGACTCACGACATGGTTATCGGCGATGTCGGGTTTAACACGACAGAAGAAGTCGATTTCCAGGCAGCGGCGAGTAGCGCCAGCAGCGCATACAACTATGGCTGGAATATTTGCGAGGGGCCGTTTCCGCAAGGACAGACTTCAGGCGCGTGCAGCACGGGAATCCTGCCAGTACTAAATTATTTCCACAGTTCCGGTGCCATCACCGGATCTGCGGTGATCGGTGGTTTCCGCTATCGCGGACCGTATCAGCGCTTGCAGGGTACTTACCTGTTCGCCGATCTCAGCGGCGGTTTGCTGATTGGAGGTCAGAACGGCGCGGCGTGGACGCTTTCGCAGTTTTCGCCGGCGGGTGTCTCGTTGGGCGCACCGTTCGGCTTTGGCGAAGACCAGGCGGGGAATGTGTACATGGCTGATGGCGGCGGCAAAGTATACGAATACATTCTGGATCAAATATTCCTCGACGGATTCGGCCCGTAGTACCGCTCCCGAAACCGCCGCGCGCCGTTCCTATTGCCCCGGCTTCTCAGCAATAGGGATCGCGTTGATGCCGCCGTCGGCCAAACTCTTTCTGGCCGCTTCGGTTTCGCTGGCCGTAGAGAAGGGGCCGACGCGCACGCGGTTGTATACTTTTCCATTGATGTTGATCGTATAGATTTTCACCGCGAAGCCGAGCAGCGAAAGACGCGCCTTCAGTTCGTCGGCGGCCTTGGCATCGGTGGTGGAAGCGGCTTGCAGCAGATAGCGCCCGCCCGAGTCCGTCGCCGTGGGTGGGGTTGCAGAGCCGGGGTTCGCGTTCTGCGACTGCGCCATCGCCTGTTGCTGGCGCTGCTGTTCGGCCTTGGCCTTGGCCGACAATTCCGCGTCGGGAATCACCACTTCCATCTCCGGCAGCACCGAGTAGAAATCGTAGGTTTTCTTCGGTGGCGCGGGTTTTTTCGCGGCATCGTCGGCGACGGCCTGATCGCCTTCCTTCGGTGCGGTGGCTTCTGGATTGGGTTGCGGCAGATTTTTCCGGTGCAGCATCGGTACCCATTCCTTGGCCAGCATTACGGCCGACAAGGTCAGCCCCAACAACACGCCGAGTCCGAGCCACAGCCATGCGGGCCACGACTTGCGCTCATTTTCGCGATAGGCCTGCTTGCCGCTCCGCTTACCTGCCATTACATGCTCTCCGGAGCCGATACGCCGATCAAATCCAAACCGTTCGCCAACACCTGACGCACCGCGCCGATCAGGGCGAAGCGGGCGTCGCGCAGATCGGCATCGTCGACGATGAACGGGTGCGCATGGTAGTAGGTGTGCA
>JANXVS010000112.1 GCA_025351555.1 Pseudomonadota bacterium
CAGGCCCATCTGGTGTCGCACCAGTACGAAAGCCTGCTGAAGAAGGCCAATCTCAAGGGTTATGGACGCGGCAGCGCGGGACGCTGAGCGACTGGTTTGATGTGAAAGTAACGGAAACAGAGGTTTTGGCCTTTTAGTTCCGTTTGATTCAGGGTACAATTCGCAGTTCACTGCGCTTCATTGCGCATTGATTTGTTTTTAGAACAGTTTTTGGAGATCAGATAGATGGCGCGCATTGCAGGTGTCAATTTGCCGGTACAGAAACATGTCTGCATCGGCCTGCAGAGCATTTTCGGCATCGGCCGTTCGCGGTCGAAGCAGGTCTGCGTGTCTGCGGGAGTCGATCCGGCGACCAAGATCAAGTCGCTGACCGAGGCTGAAGTCGACAAGCTGCGCCAGGAAGTGGCGAAGTTCATCGTCGAAGGCGATCTGCGCCGCGAGGTCGGCATCAGCATCAAGCGCCTGATCGATCTCGGCACCTATCGTGGCCTGCGTCATCGCCGTGGTCTGCCGTTGCGCGGCCAGCGCACCCGCACCAATGCGCGTACCCGCAAGGGCCCGCGGCGTGCGATCAAGAAGAATTGACACAAAATTAGTTGATTTCGCCGGCACGTCCGCGTGCTAGACAGTTTCGAGCTGACTTTTCCGGAAACCCTGACTCATGAATAAACCGGTCGTTGCCAAGACCAAGAAGAAGGCCAAGCGCGTCGTTACCGACGCGATCGTGCACGTGCAGGCCTCGTTCAACAACACCGTGGTGACGATCACCGATCGCCAGGGTAATGCGCTGTCGTGGGCCACGTCTGGAGGCGCAGGCTTCCGCGGCTCGCGCAAGTCGACACCGTTTGCGGCGCAGGTTGCAGCGGAAAAGGCCGGACGCGTGGCGCAGGAGTACGGCGTGAAGACGCTGGAGGTGCGCATCAAAGGTCCAGGCCCGGGTCGCGAGTCGGCCGTTCGTTCACTGAACGCATTGGGTATGAAGGTCACCAACATCATCGACGTGACGCCGATTCCGCACAATGGCTGCCGTCCACCCAAGCGTCGTAGGGTCTAACCATGGCACGTTACATCGGTCCCACCTGCAAACTGGCGCGTCGCGAAGGCGCAGATCTGAGCCTGAAGAGTCCCGCTCGCGCGGTCGATTCCAAGTGCAAACTCGAGCAGAAGCCGGGTCAGCACGGCGCCGGCGGCAAGAAGGCGCGTCTGTCCGACTACGCCGTGCAGCTGCGCGAAAAGCAGAAGGTCAAGCGCATCTACGGTCTGCTCGAGCGTCAGTTCAGCAACTATTACACCAAGGCTTCGCAGCTCAAGGGCAACACCGGTGAAAACCTGTTGCGCATGCTCGAAGGACGTCTGGACAACATCGTGTACCGCATGGGTTTTGCGGTCACGCGCGCGCAGGCGCGCCAGCTGGTGTCGCACAAGGCTATCCAGGTCAACGGCAAGAACGTGAATCTGCCGTCATATCAGGTCAAGCCGGGTGACCAGATTGCGATCATGGAAAAATCGCGCAA
This sequence comes from Pseudomonadota bacterium, assembly GCA_025351555.1. Classification (GTDB taxonomy): domain Bacteria; phylum Pseudomonadota; class Gammaproteobacteria; order Xanthomonadales; family Rhodanobacteraceae; genus Rudaea. Next base: position 1,515 of record JANXVS010000112.1, read on the forward strand.
TCAGTTGCGCATCCAGGAATCGCTGACCCTGTCGCAGGAGATGGATCTCGCGCCAGGTTGGATCGAAGTCGACGCCAAGCAGTTCGCCGGTACGCTGAAGGCTTTGCCGGAACGCTCCGACTTGCCGAGCGACATCAACGAAAGTCTGATCGTCGAGCTGTACTCGAAGTAATTCGGTATTGCTTGCCTGCAATCCGCGGCAGGATGTCCGGATTGTAAAACTATATTCTTACACTTTTGGAGTGCGTAGTTCATGGCACAGTCGCCTACTACCATACTGCGCCCGCGTGGCATACACGTTGAACGCGCTGGCGCCAATCGCGCCAGGGTCGTGGTCGAACCGCTCGAGCGCGGCTTTGGACATACCTTGGGCAATGCGCTGCGTCGCGTTCTGCTGTCGTCCATTCCGGGTGCCGCTGTCACCGAGATCGAGATCGACGGCGTGCTGCACGAATACACGACGCTGGAAGGCCTGCAGGAAGACGTTATTGAAGTCCTGCTGAACTTCAAGGACGTCGCCATTCGCATGCACAACCTGGACGAAACCACCCTGACCCTTTCCAAGAAGGGCAAGGGCGTGGTGACGGCCGGAGATATCAAGGTCGATCACAACGTCGAGATCATCAATCCCGATCACGTGCTCTGCCACCTGACCAAGGACGTTGCGCTGAACATGCGCATCAAGATCGCGCGCGGCGTCGGCTATCAGCCGGCCACGACGCGTCGTCGTCCGGACGAGGAAAGCCGCCCGATCGGCCGTCTGCAGCTGGATGCCTCGTTCTGCCCCGTGCGCCGGGTGGCGTATGAGGTCGACAGTGCGCGCGTCGAACAGCGCACCGATCTGGACAAGCTCATTCTCGACATCGAGACCAACGGCACGATTGACGCCGAGGAAGCCGTGCGCAAAGCGGCCGAAATCCTGCAGGAACAGTTGACCGTCTTCGGCGATTTTACCCGCCGCGAAAGCGCGGACACCAAGGCCGAGAAGAGCGGCGTGGATCCGGTATTGCTGCGTCCGATCGACGATCTGGAGCTGACCGTGCGTTCGGCGAATTGCCTGAAGGCCGAGAGCATCTACTACATCGGTGATCTAGTCCAACGCACCGAAGTCGAATTGTTGAAGACGCCGAATCTGGGCAAGAAGTCGTTGACCGAAATCAAGGACGTGCTCGGTGCGCGTGGCTTGTCGCTTGGCACCAAGCTGGAAAACTGGCCGCCAGCCGGCTTGCAGCACGGTATGCAGATGAATTGACGCGAGTTCGTTCGCGGCAAGCAAGAGAAAAAGCACAAAAGTATCCTGGGAATTATTTATGCGCCACATGAAATCCGGACGTAAGCTCAACCGCACCAGCAGCCATCGCGAAGCGATGTTCAAGAACATGGCCGCGTCGCTGTTCAAGCATGAGCTGATCCGCACCACGCTGCCCAAGGCCAAGGAATTGCGCCGCGTCGCCGAGCCGCTGATCACGCTGGCCAAGGTCGATGGCGTCGCCAATCGCCGCCTCGCGTTCGCGCGCCTGCGCGACAAGGTTGCGGTCGGCAAGCTGTTCGTCGAGCTTGGACCGCGCTATCGCGAGCGCAAGGGTGGCTACCTGCGTATCCTCAAGTGTGGTGTGCGCGTGGGTGACTCGGCGCCGATGGCCTATGTGGAACTGGTCGAGCGTCCGCGTACCGACGTTGACGTCGCAGCGGAATAAGCGACACTGCATCTGTTTTGCACGGCCCTGGCGGGAAACTGCCGGGGCCGTTTGCTTTTCAGTTGGCGGGAACATCGCGCGCACTTTCCGGTCTGAGCGAACTGTCATGCAATTGATGAGGCGATGAGGCATCCATGAATCCATTCCGCTGGTCCTTTCGCGCACAGTGCGCGGCAGGCTTCTTCGTCTGTGCGGCGCTGTACGCCTATGCCATCTTTGTCCAGTTCGAGCTGGGCATCGAGCCGTGCCCGCTGTGCATTTTCCAGCGCATCGCGCTCATCGTCATGGCGATACTCTTTCTGGTCAGCGCGATTCAGAACCCGCAGGCACGTGGACGCCGCATTTATGCACTGCTGCTGTTGCTCGCCGCCGGCATCGGTGTCGGTATCGCGGCGCGGCATCTGTGGGTGCAGCACCAGCCGCCTGATCTGATGGCAGGCTGTGCGCCCGGCTGGAACTACATGATCGAGAATTTCCCGTTGAGCAAGACCTTGAAGATGGCTTTCACCGGCTCCGCCGATTGCGCACAGGTGAGCTGGACCTTCCTTGGGGTGTCAATGCCGTTCTGGACTCTGGTGTGCTACGTGTTGCTTGGCGCCGGCGCGATCTGGGCGGGCTTTCGTAGGCGAAAGTAACTTGTCATAACGGCTGGCTATGGCATGATGTAATGCCGCAATGCAACAAGTGGCCGAGCCGTGAAGTCCGATCCGCAGAAATTGACTGCCGTACGCGAAGCCAGCGATTGGGCCCCGGGCTCATGGCTACGCAAGCCGGTGACGCAACAGCCGGCGTATCCGGATTTGGCAGAGTTGAATCGCGCCGTGGCGCAGCTGAGCGAATTACCGCCACTGGTCACCTCGTGGGAAGTGCTGGCGCTCAAGCGCAAGCTCGCTGACGCTGCCGAAGGCCGCTGTTTTCTTCTGCAAGGTGGCGATTGTGCGGAAAGCTTCGCCGACTGCAATTCGTCGCTGATCACCAACCGCCTCAAGGTGCTGCTGCAGATGAGCGTGGTGCTGGTGCACGGGCTGAAGTTGCCTGTCGTGCGCCTGGGCCGTTTTGCCGGGCAATACGCCAAACCGCGTTCGACCGATACGGAGACACGCGACGGCGTCACCTTGCCGAGCTATCGCGGCGATCTGGTCAACGACGCCGAGTTTACAGCGAAGGCGCGCACGCCTGATCCGCAGCGGCTGATCGAGGGCCATTCGAAATCCGCGTTGACGATCAATTTCATCCGTTCGCTGATCGACGGCGGTTTTGCCGATCTGCATCATCCGGAATATTGGGATCTGGGCTGGGTGCAGCATTCGCCGCTGCAGGAAGAATACCGGCACATGGTCGAGGCGATCGGCGACTCGGTGCGTTTCATGGAGACGCTCGCCGGCGAATCGATCGGCAATTTCAGCCGAGTGGATTTTTATACCTCGCACGAAGCCCTGTTGCTGCACTACGAGCAGGCGCAGACGCGTCAGGTGCCGCGCCAGTGGGGCTGGTTCAACCTGGCCACGCATTTCCCGTGGATCGGCATGCGCACGGCGACGCTGGACGGCGCGCATGTCGAGTACTGCCGCGGCATCCGCAATCCGATCGGCCTGAAAGTCGGACCGACGGTGACGCCGGATGCGTTGCTGCGCGTGATCGATGTGCTCAATCCGGACAACGAGTCCGGCCGGCTGACCTTGATCCATCGCATGGGTGCGGCAAATATCCAGGCAGCCCTGCCGCGGCTGCTGGACTGTGTGACTGCCGAAGGTCGGCGCGTCCTGTGGACCTGCGATCCCATGCACGGCAACGGCGAAACGCTCTCAAACGGCGTGAAGACGCGGCGCTTCGAGAATATTTGCGCCGAAGTGGATCACGCCTTCGATATTCATGCCGCGCACGGCACGCGCCTGGGCGGCGTGCATCTGGAACTCACCGGCGAAAACGTCACCGAATGCCTCGGTGGTGCGCGTGACCTGACCGAAACCGATCTGGCTCGCGCCTACAAATCCACCGTCGATCCACGCTTGAACTATGAGCAGTCGCTGGAATTGGCGATGCTGATTGTGCGCAAGCGCGGGCACGTGGGCGAGCCGCTGACGCAAAAATGATCTGAATAGAACGTTCCGCTGCGTTTTTTTCCGACGGGAAAGGTGTGCTACGCCACCTGCCGCGAAGCCCGCTTGCGATCGTTCTCGGTCAGGTGCTTCTTGCCGGTGTCGCCGATAGTGGCGCCGAGCCCACCGGACTGCGACAATATCGCCCGTTGCGTACACGCCAATCACAGTACAGCGGGAAATCCATGAAATTGAATCGATGGGCCACACGGCTCGCGGCGTCGGCTGCTTGCAGTTTTTTTGCGTTTGCCGTTGCCGGGGTGGCCGACGTATCGCCGAGTCCCCACAAGTCTCCACTCACTGTCGGAGCAGAACACGCGGCGCGCGTGCACGCACGTGCGGGATCGCAGTCGAGCAACCTGCCCGATGAGATTTTCGCCAACGGGTTCGATGCAACCCAAGCAACCTGCGTGCCTGGTCAGGATCTCGACAACGATGGGTTACTCGACATCAATTGCATTTCGCTGTTGCCGGTGCCCGACCCGGTAACCGTTGCTCCGCCGATCGATCCGACGGTTGTCACCGATTTCGGCAATGGCTACGGTTTCCTGTATACCGGCACCGATCCGGTGCAACGCGGCGCAGACCCGACCAAGCTCGACTCCGCGCGCCTGGCTGTGCTGCGCGGCCGGGTGCTCGACGAGAACGAGCTTCCTCTGGCTGGCGCAATCGTGCGCGTGCTTTACGGTACGGAGTCCGGCTACACGCTGTCGCGCGCCGATGGCTGGTACGACATCGCCGTTAATGGTGGCGGCACGGTCGTGCTGGATTTTCAGATGGCGGGACGCATCCGCGCGCAACGAACCCTGCAAGCCGCACCGTGGCGCGACTTTGCGCGTGTCGATGATGTGGCACTGGTGCCCTACGATACCGCTATCACCACGGTGACGATCGGCCCGAACCAGGACTCGCAACTCGCGCGCGCCAGCGTCGTCAGCGACACAGATGGAAGCCGCCAAGCCACCGTGTATTTTCCGCCCGGCATGGACGCCTATTTGTACGATCCAAGAACCGGTACATCGACCATTGCGGACACGCTGCATATCCGCGCGACCGAGTTTACCGTCGGCACCAGCGGCCCACGCCGTATGCCCGCTTCGTTACCGGCCACCAGCGCTTACACGTATGCCATGGAACTGAGCGCCGATGAAGTCGCGTCGGGTACGTTGGCGGCACTCAACTTCAGCCGACCCGTCTCGTTCTACACCGAGAATTTTCTTAACCTGCCGGTCGGGTTGGGAGTGCCGATCGGCTATTACGATCCGAGCCTGGGTCAATGGGCTGCGTTGGACAACGGCCGCGTGATCCAGATTCTGGGAGTGGAGAGCGGGCTCGCACAGATCGATATCGAGGGGCAGGGCGTTGCCGCCAGCACGACCGAACTAGCAGCGCTTGGCTTTGATTCGAGCGAGTTGCAACGCATCGCGGGTGTTTATCCGGCAGGCACTCAATTGATGCGTTTTCAGATGACGCATTTCTCGACGTATGACCTCAACCTGCCGTACACCACGCCTCCGGATGCGACCGCGCCGCCTGACGACGAACCTGACGTCGACAAAGACGACGAGGACTGCCCTTGCGAAAGCGGCTCGATCATCGAGAGCACCAATTCGGAGCTTGGCGAACGGATTCCGATTGCGGGAACACCGTATTTCTTAAGCTACCGTAGCGATTCGTCGCCGGGCAGAACGGCGGCATATAAGGTTTCCGTTGCCGCTACGCATTCAGCGATCCCGGCCAGCTTGCAGAACGTGCAGGTCGAATGGACGGTTGCTGGCGTCACGCACAACTCGACGTTGCCGTCCACGTCAGATCAATCGACGGCGATGACGTGGGATGGCCGCGATGTCTATGGTCGCATCCTGATCGGACCGCGCCCGATGCGCATGCGCGTTGGCTACACGTACAACGGCTTTTATGCAGCACCGGCACAAATCGGTCAGACCTTTGGGCAGTGGAGCGCCTCCGGTGCCAGCCTCACTGCTAATCGCACGCGCCAGCAGGTTACGGTATGGCGGGATCGCAGTGTCAACGTCGGCACCGTTGACGCGCGTGCGCGCGGACTCGGTGGTTGGGCCATCAGCGCGCAGCATCTGTATGACGCTGTTTCGGGCAATGTATGGCAGGGTGACGGCACGCGCCGCAATAGCAACAGTGTGTATCCGTCGATCAATGCCGTCGCCGGTCAGCGCTGGGCTTACGGCTTCGAGGGCGATGGGATTCCTGCCAAGGATGCCTTGTTTGAACGAATCGATGGCATGGCTACCATGCCCGATGGTTCCTTGCTCATCGCCGATTGGTTGAGTGCCACGGTGTCACGAATCGATAGAAACGGAATCCTCACAAGATTTCTTGGCAATGGGCAGGGCTGCGAGCAGGTTCCATGCGTACCATCGCCAGTGGACGCAAAGAGCACTACGGCAGGTGCGCCCGCATTCGTAACGGTCGGAGCGGACGGCTGTGGATACGTTGGTTCTTTCGTCGACTATTCGCCCTTCACCGCGGAAATCATCCGCGTGTGCAACGGTCAGGCTGTAACAGTCTTCTACGCACAGAACACCGTCCTGCGCGCCCTCGCCGCAGGCCCGGACGGGATGATTTATGTGGCAGCTTCGGGAAGTGATGGCTATTTTGACACCATTCTCAGGATCAACCCTTGGAGCGGCGATCCGACTGCTTCCCAAGTTGTTGCATCAAACAATTGTAGAGATGGGTATAGCGGTGACGGGGGCAACATAAATGCCGCCTGTTTTAATCCGATTGCGCTGGCTGTCGCCAAAGACGGCTCGATTTATTTCTTGGATGACCACGACGCTGTCCGCCGCATCGCTCCGAACGGTATCGTTACACGCATTGCAGGCCGACCCCTCCCGGAGTGCGCTAACCCGACAAACTGGTGTTACGACCATACCGGCGATGGTGGACCCGCGCTCGATGCAAAGGTTGGCTTTGACGACCGTGTGCGCGGCGGGAACTCCCCACAGATTGCGATTGGCGAAGATGGGTCAATCTACTTTACAAGCAATGACTATTGGGCCGACAACACCGTTCGGGCTATCGATCCGCAAGGCATCATCCGCACGGTCGCCGGCTATCCAGGCACAGGCTTCGATTCTTGTGATGACAACACAGCGTGGACACGAGAAGCCTGTATGTTTGGCGCTCCAGCAACGACCTATGCCGTTTATGCACCGACTGGTATTGCAGTCGCGCGCGATGGTTCGCTCTACGTAGGTACAGGCTCCAACGCGGGGTTAATCTACTCCGTGCCTCATCGCGATGCGCGGCAGGTCTCTGGCGGAACCTATATCGCCTCGCGCTCCGGTTCCGAACTGTTCGAGTTCGACAGCTTGGGCAGGCATCTGCGCACCATGAATGCGCTCACCGGCACCACGTCCATGCAACTGGGCTACACCTCCGGCCTGCTCGCCTCGATCGCCGACGCGTTCGGCAACACCACCACGATCACGCGCGATGGGTCGGGCAACATCACGATCACCGCGCCGAATGGGCAGGCGACGACGTTGAACGTCGATGCAACTGGCCTCGCCCAGAACGTTATCGGCCCCACCGGCGACACATATGCGCTCGGCTACACGTCCGGACTGCTGACCACCTTCCAGCGCCCGAATGGCCCGGGCTATGCGTCGACGATCACTTACACCACCGATGGCCGGCTCGCGAGCGATGCCAATGCCGCAGGTGGCGGCTGGACGCTCACGCCAACGGGACCGGCGTCGGCGCGCACGGTCACCCTGCAGTCGGCGATGGGCCGCACAACCACCCATACGCGCGCAGAGTTACCGGCGGGCGGGCGCAGCTTTAGCACGACGTCGCCCGATGGCGCAATCAGTGCGCGCGCGATCACTCCCGATGGTGTGGAAGTATCGACCGGCGCCGACGGCATGCAGGTCACGCTGACCAAATTGCCCGACCCTCGATTCGGCATGAGCGCACCGATCATCGATCAGACAGTGACAACGCCCAGTGGACTAGCGTTTGTTTCGCACACGCAGCGCACGGTGAACCTCGCGAACAGCACCGATCCCTTGAGCCTAACCTCGATCAACCAGACGACGACGATCAATGGCCGCAGCTATATCGCGGCGTTCGACGCGGCCGCGCAGACCTGGACGATGACCTCGCCCGCAGGCCGCACGCACGTGCTCACGATCAATGCGCAGAACCAACCCGTGCGCGCGGCGGTGCCGGGACTCGCAACCGTGGACTACGGCTACGACACACGCGGCCGCCTGAACGATGTGGCCGTGAGCGCGGCACAGAACCCACGCGAAACACAACTCAGTTACGACGCGCATGGCTTCGTCAACGCGGTGCAAGATCCGCTCACGCGTTTGACCACGCTCGACAACGACGCGGTGGGCCGCACCCAGACGCAGACCTTGCCCGACCTGCGCCAGATCGGCTTCGCCTACGATGCGAACAGCAACGTCACCGGCATCACACCACCAGGCCGGCCGCAGCACACCTTCGCTTATAACGCCGTGGATCGACTGTCGACCTACACACCGCCCGCCGTGTCCGGAGTCAGTGCGCCGCAGACCGGTTACGCCTACAACCTCGATCAGCAATCCAAGCTCGTCACGCGACCCGATGGCTTGAGCGTCACTCCGGTATACAACAGTGTCACCGGCCGTATCGATCACCTCGACACGCCTGACGGCAGCTACGTCTACACCTGGCTTGCCGGCAACCGCGTGTCGCAACTGACGGCGCTCGGCAATGTGCAACTCAACTACACCTGGGATGGCGCACTGCTGACCGGTGCGACCACCAGCGGTCCATTCAGCGCCAGCGTCGGCTACAGCTACGACAACAACTTCTGGCTGACGCATCTGAACGCCGCAGGCACCACCGTCGACTACGGCTACGACACCGATGGCTTGCTCACCTCCGCTGCGGTTGGCACCACAAACCTGAGCCTGACCCTCGACGCGCAGAATGGTCTGCTCGATGCGACCACGCTGGGACAGGTCAACGACACCTGGAGCTACGCCCGTTCGCAGAACCCACGACGTACACGGCCAGCACCAACGGCAGCGCCATGTTCAGCACCAGCTTCGCGCGCGACACGCTTGGCCGCATCACCCAGAAAACCGAAACCGTGCTCGGCACCGCACACACCACGGTGTACGGCTACGACACCGCCGGCCGCTTGACCACCGTCACGATCGATACGCAGCCGAGCGCGGAATACAGTTACGACAGCAACTCCAATCGCGCTACGCACACGGTAGACACCGTCTCGCCGCTGCTGGGCAAAACGCTTCCGTGTCTGGGCGATCTGAGCGCACCCATCACGATCACCGGCAGCGCCGATGCGCAAGATCGAATGACGAGTTACGGCAACTGCACCTACGTCTACGGCGCCAATGGCGAACTGAAATCGCGCACGGATACGGCGACAACCCAGACCACCGGCTACACGTATGACGTGCGCGGCAACTTGCGCCATGTCACGCAACCAGACGGCACCGTGATCGATTACGTAATCGACGGGCAGAACCGGCGCATCGGCAAGAAAGTGAACGGCGCGCTGGTGCAAGGCTTCGTTTACGCGAACCAGTTGAAACCTGTTGCAGAACTAGACGGCAACGGCAATGTCGTCGCGACGTTCGTGTATGCCGATCGCGCGAATGTGCCTAGCTATATGCTGAAAGGTGGAAATGTATACCGCATTGTCGCGGATCACCTGGGTAGCCCACGACTCATTATCGACACGGCTACCGGAAGCGTCGCGCAACAAATGGACTATGACGAGTGGGGTAATGTCATAGCGGACACGAATCCCGGATTGCAGCCGTTTGGGTTTGCGGGCGGGATTTATGACCGGGATACGGGGTTTACCCGCTTCGGTGCTAGAGACTACGATCCAACTGCGGGAAGGTGGACAAAGAAGGATTCAGTGCGGTTCCGAGCGATGCAGACCAACATTTACCTTTATTCATTTGGTGATCCGGTGAATTTTGTCGACCCGAGCGGTCTTCTCAGCATGAATTTATTTTCCCCTGGTGACCCCTTGTATTGGACGGCTCCGAACGTACCTGACCCTCCGGGTTTCTTCACCATTGGTGCACATGGCTGGCCCACTGGCATAGTGGACCAAAATGGCGAGCAAATGACTGCTGAGGATCTCGCCAACTGGTTAAATAACCCAAGCTCTGGCTCCGGATATACGCCAGGCCAGCCCATTAGAATATATGCATGTGAAGCCGCCCAAGGCGACAATTCATTTGATGAGCAACTCGCCAAATTAATGCATACGCTCGTAGAGGGCGCTGACGAACTTGGTCACGTCTGGGATCATGGAAGTTTTTTTGGCGACGTCTCGAACGATGGAAGTTTCGATATACATGCCGGAACCGACGGTCCGTATGCACTCCGTCCATTCCGAATCTTCGACTATGGCCCTGCGCCAATATTCCAGGGAGATGGAACTGAGTTTTAATCTTCAGGGCAACGAGCAACCATATGTTTAATCACTATGAAGCGGTGCATTTGCAACCTCGGAATAGAGGAGTTTCGACGTTAGTAGTTCTCCTGTTTTTAGCAGCACGCATTTGTATCGCCGACGACTTTGACCAATCATCAATCTTCTACTTGTCTGCGGCGAGGCTTGCGGAGTTAACCGGGAAGTCGGAAAGCGGCGATGCGGATTCAGCAAAGATGGTAGCTAACTACTATATATTTGTTGATCGACGGGAGCGGTTTAAGGCAGAGCACTTCCTGGAGATCGCAGCTATTCATGGCGATACCAAGGCTCAGCATAATTTTGGGGTTTATCTCGAAACCTTGGGAGAGCCACAGAAAGTAGCCAAGGCTGTCGGATGGTTCGTCAAGGCGGCCCAAGGTGGGGATTTAGTTGCGGCGCGAAAATTGGGCCGAATCTATGAAGAAGGCAGAGGTGTACCGCAGGACCTGCGCGAAGCGGTGAAGTGGTATCACGTAGCGGTAGATGGAGATGACATCGCGGCTATGCGCTCTCTCCTCGATATCGTCACAAACGGCGCACCGGAATATCGCGACAATCTGGAAGCGTACACCTTGGCCAGATACCTATGTGTCGCGTATGCCTCGGACAAAAGGCAGCCCGAATACATCAACCAGATGTCGGCAATACGACCCAAGCTAACTGCTGATGAGATTGAGCAGGCGCGCGCGAAACTGCCGGGGCCGATTTCGTTTGGATGTGAGTAGGCGACCCTGTCACGCACATAAAATGAGTGAATGGACGCGCAAGGCCAACCCGTGCCGATGAGGGTGCCGGGCTTGGCAAGCAAATCAATGGGGTCCGACTCGATTGATTTATGTCAAACCGGCGGTATCAT
>JANXVS010000179.1 GCA_025351555.1 Pseudomonadota bacterium
CATCGCGATCAGCGCGCGCGTGCTCTGACGCGCGGCGTCCGCGCTGGCTTCGAGCAAACCATAGAACTTGTCGCCTTTGCCGAAAATCGTCTGCAGAGAAAACATGGCGGCCGCCCTTCGAGATGAGTTTTCGCCCCACCAATGAGCCATAGGGCCGCGGCGGGTCGGCGGAGTTTACCGTTTTGTGACAGCTTTGCGCACGCCTGTCATAAAACCTTCAACTTGGCGGCGTAGCCTGCGCGCATCCGCCAATGGAGGTTCGTCATGCTCAAACTTTTGCATCGTGCGCTGATTTCAGCCGCAGCCGTTGCCACGCTGTCGCTGGCTGCCAATCCGGCTCACGCCATCGACATCACCGGCGCCGGCTCGTCCTTCGTCTATCCGGTTCTGGCCAAATGGTCGGCCACGTTCACCGAAAAGACCAGCAACAAGGTCAACTACCAGTCAATCGGCTCCGGCGGCGGCATCGCCCAGATCAAGGCTGCGACCGTCGATTTCGGCGCCTCCGACAAGCCGCTCGATGCCAAGGACCTTGCTGAAACCGGCCTGGGCCAGTTTCCGGTCGTCATCGGCGGCATCGTGCCGGTGGTCAACATCGAAGGCATGCAGCCGGGTCAGATCAAGCTCAGCGGCGCCGTGCTTGCCGACATTTTTCTCGGCAAGGTGCTCAAGTGGAACGACAAGGCGATCGCCGACCTGAATCCGGGCGCGAAACTGCCGGAAACCCTGATCACCGTCGTGCATCGTTCGGATGGTTCGGGCACGTCGTTCAACGTGACCAACTATCTGTCCAAGGTCAGCCCGGAATGGAAGGAAAAAGTCGGCGAAGGCACCACGGTGTCGTGGCCGACGGGCGTGGGTGGCAAGGGCAATGAAGGCGTTGCAGCGTACGTCAAGCAGATCAAGGACTCGATCGGCTACGTCGAATATGCCTACGCGCTGCAAAACAAGCTGACCTATGCGCAGTTGCAGAATCATGCCGGCAAGTGGGTCAAGCCCGACAAAGCCAGCTTCTCCGCGGCCGCCGCGACGGCTGACTGGAAGAACGCGAAGGATTTCACCTTGATCATGACCGATGCGCCAGGTGATGCGGCGTGGCCGATCACCGCCACGACCTGGGCGATCATGTACAAGCAGACCAAGAATGCCGAACACAGCAAGACCGCGTTCGAGTTCTTCCGCTGGTCGTTCGAGCATGGCCAGAACGACGCCGAGTCGCTCGACTACGTGTCGCTGCCCGAACCGCTGGTCAAGCAGATCGAAGCCTACTGGACGTCCGATTTCAAGAGCTGACCGATTCAAACTCTGATGTTCACGTCGCGAACCGATCCTCTCCTCGGTTGGCACTTTTCACGCGCGCATCCTTCGTGGTGCGCGCGTCTTTTACGACCAGCGCGATAGATGAATTCCGGAAATACCGCCATGGCCATCGGCAGCACCACATCCGCCGCCCTGAAGCCCGTACGCACGCGGCACGTTGATCTGGCCGCCATCGGCGCGCGCGATGCGTTGCTCGACCGTCTGTTCAAGGGCGCGTTCGCCACGGCCGCGTGGCTGGTGCTGATCGTGCTCATTGCCGTCGCCGTGTCGATGCTGTGGGGCGGACGCCAGGCGTTCTCCACCTTCGGCTGGAGCTTCCTGATCAGCTCAGACTGGGATGCAGTACAACAAAAATTCGGCGCCCTGGTGCCGATCTACGGCACCTTGGTGACGGCCCTGATCGCCATGCTGATCGCGGTGCCGGTGAGTTTCGGCATCGCCCTGTTTCTCACCGAGGTCGCGCCGAACTGGATGCGCGGCCCGGTCGCTGCGGCGATCGAATTGCTTGCCGGTATTCCCAGCATCATCTACGGCATGTGGGGCCTGTTCGTGTTCGTGCCGTTCATGGCCGCGTATGTCATTCCGTTCCTGAATGCACATTTGGGAAATTTATACATTCTGGGGCCGCTGTTCAGCGGGCCGCCGCTGGGCATCGGCATGCTCACCGCCGGCATCGTGCTGGCGATCATGGTGATCCCGTTCATTTCCTCGGTGATGCGCGACGTGTTCCTGACGGTGCCGTCGCGCCTGAAGGAATCGGCCTATGCGCTCGGTTCCACGACCTGGGAAGTCGCCTGGGACGTGGTGCTTCCGTACACGCGCACCGCGGTCATCGGCGGCGTGTTTCTGGGCCTGGGCCGTGCGCTTGGCGAAACCATGGCCGTAACCTTCGTCCTCGGCAATGCGCACCAGCTCACCGCATCGCTGCTGATGCCCGGCAATTCCATCGCCGCGACCCTGGCCAACGAATTCACCGAGGCGGATTCGGAACTGTATCGCTCGTCGCTAATCGCGCTCGCCTTCCTGCTGTTCGTGGTCACCTTCATCGTGCTGGCGATCGCCAAGTGGATGTTGATGCGCCTGGCGAAGAAGCAGGGCAGCTGACATGGCAACAATGGAACAATTATACTTTCGCCGGCGCATTCGCAACGCGCTCGCGCTGGCGCTGTCGCTGATCGCCACGGTGTTTGGGTTGTTCTGGCTGGTGTGGATTCTGTGGACGGCCCTTTCCAACGGCCTCGCCGCAATCAATGGCGCGCTGTTCACCCAGATGACTCCGCCGCCGGGATCCGATGGCGGTCTGCTCAATGCGTTCTTCGGCAGTCTGGTGATGTCGGGCCTGGCGCTGCTGATCGGCGCGCCGATCGGCATCGCGGCCGGCACCTATCTGGCCGAATATGCGCGCAAGCACGTAATCGGTGAAACCATCCGCTTCGTCAACGATATCCTGCTGTCGGCACCGTCGATCGTGCTCGGACTATTTGTATACACAATCGTGGTGCGGACGATGGGTCATTTTTCCGGCCTCGCTGGCGCGCTGGCGCTGGCCCTGATTGTAATCCCGGTGGTGGTGCGCACCACTGACGAGATGCTGCAGCTGGTGCCGAGCGCGATGCGCGAGGCAGCGCTCAGCCTGGGCGTGCCGCAATGGAAGATGACCTTGCAGGTGCTCTACCGCGCCGCCTTACCAGGTATCGTCACCGGCATCCTGCTGGCGCTGGCGCGCATCAGCGGCGAAACCGCGCCACTGCTGTTCACCGCACTCAACAACCAGTACTGGAGCACGGACCTGTCGCAACCGCTGGCGAGTGTACCGGTGGTGATCTTCCAGTATGCGATGAGCCCCTACGATTCCTGGCACGCCCTGGCCTGGGCTGGCGCGTTCATGGTCACGCTGTTCGTTCTGCTGCTGTCGTTGTTCTCACGCGCCGTCCTCTTACGCAAGCGAATTGCCAATGACTGACTCTCAAGCCGCCCTGCAACTTGCAGCTGCGCCAACGCCCACGTCCGCGCCAGCGCGCGAGGCCAAGCTGCGTGCGCGCAACCTGGATTTCTTCTACGGCGACTATCGCGCGTTGAAGAGCATCAACATCGACGTGTCGGAGCGCAAGGTGACCGCGATCATCGGTCCGTCAGGTTGCGGCAAATCCACACTCCTGCGCATTTTCAACCGTATCTACTCGATCTATCCAAAACTGCGCGCCGAAGGCGAGGTACTGCTCGACGGCGAGAACGTGCTCGATCCGCGCTATCCGCTGAACCGCCTGCGCAGCAAGATCGGCATGGTGTTCCAGAAGCCGGTGCCGTTTCCGATGTCGATCTATGACAACATCGCCTACGGCATCAAGCACTACGAAAAGCTGTCACGCAGCGAAATGGATGCGCGCGTCGAGCACGCGCTCGGCCAGGCGGCGCTGTGGAACGAGGTCAAGGACAAGCTCAAGCAAAGCGCGCTGAGCCTGTCCGGCGGCCAGCAGCAACGCCTGTGCATCGCCCGCGCGATCGCGCTAAAGCCTGAAGTGATCCTGTTCGACGAACCGACATCGGCGCTCGATCCGATCGCCACCGGCAAGATCGAGCAACTGGTCGAGGAATTGAAAGACGAATACACGATCGCGATCGTCACCCACAACATGCAGCAGGCCTCGCGCATCTCCGACTACACCGCCTTCATGTATCTGGGTGAACTGATCGAATTCGGCGACACGGCGGCAATCTTCGAGAATCCGAAGCAGAAGATGACGGAAGACTACATCACTGGACGCTACGGCTGAAGCCGAAGCGTGGTATATAATTCCACAAAGAAACATCAATCAGACCAAGGCCATGGCCGAACATATTGTAAAAAGTTTTGATGATGAACTCATCCAGCTCAACCGTGCGATCGCGCGCATGGGCGAGCTGTCGCAAACCCAGCTTTCGGGCGCAATCGACTCGCTGCTGCTGCGTGACACTACGGTCGCTGCGCACGTCGTCAAGGGCGACTTCGAAGTCGACGAGATCGAACGCGAACTCGATGCGCGCGCGATCCGCGTGCTCGCGTTGCGCCAGCCGATCGCGCGCGATTTGCGCGAAGTGCTTTCGGCGCTGCGCATTGGCACCGAATTCGAGCGCATCTGCGACTTTGCCGCGAACATCGCCAAGCGTGCAATCGCGCTGAACAAGCATTCGCCGGACGAATGGATCAACGAGATCGCCGAGCTCGGCAACCTCGCGCTGAAACTGCTCACCGACGTGGTCACCGCGTTCCGCGAGCGCAATTCGGACAAGGCATTGGCGGTGTGGGTGCAGGACGAGCAGCTCGACGACGCCTACACCGGCATCTATCGGCGCCTGATCGATTTCATGAAGGCCGACCCGCAACGCGTGCCGATTGGCGCGCACCTGCTGTTCATCGCCAAGAA
>JANXVS010000223.1 GCA_025351555.1 Pseudomonadota bacterium
TGCCGACCGAACTCGTCCCACATTTTTTCCGCTCGTTGTGCGACGGCCTCGGTGCGAACCTGCATCTGGCCGTGTGCGGCGAAAATGCGCACCACATGGTCGAAGCCTGCTTCAAGGCCGTAGCGCGCGCGCTGCGCCAAGCGCTGCGACGCGAAGGCGACGAGTTGCCGAGCACCAAGGGTGTGCTGTGATGGCAACGGTATCAAAACACGACGTCGTGCTGGTCGACGCCGGCGGCAGCAATATCGGCTCGCTGCGCTATGCCTTGCACCGGCTGGGTATCGAGGCGTCGTTGAGTGCCGATCCGGGACGCATCCGCGCTGCGACGCATGTGATTCTCCCCGGTGTCGGCGCGGCCGCGCCAGGCATGCGGCGTCTGCACGATGCTGGTTTGATCGATGTGGTCTGCGGCCTGACCCAGCCCGTGCTCGGCGTTTGTCTGGGCATGCAGCTATTGTTCGAGCGCTCGGAGGAGGGCGATACACCATGTCTTGGCGTGATTCCCGGCGTGGTGCAGGGTTTTCCACAAAGCAACAATTTACGCATTCCGCATATGGGCTGGAATGCGTTGCGCATCGAGCGTGACAGCGCATTGTTCAGTGACGTTGAAGCCGAGTCCTACGTCTACTTCGTGCACAGCTACATGACGCCATCAGCCGAACACACGCTGGCGAGCACGGACCACGGCGGCCGCTTCGCTGCGCTTATACAGCACAACAACTTCTACGGCATGCAGTTCCACCCCGAGCGCTCCGGGTCGACTGGCGCGCGTTTGCTGCAAAACTTCCTGGCGCTATGAGCATGCAGATCATTCCTGCCATCGACCTGCGCGAAGGCTGCGTCGTGCGCTTGGCCCAGGGCGACTACGCACGCGAGACGCGTTACCCGAGCGATCCTGTGCTGTTGGCGCAGGAATATCTTGCGGCCGGCGCACGCTGGCTACATATGGTCGATCTGGATGGTGCCCGTTCCGGGCGATTGCAAAATCTGCGCGTCATCGCAGCGATTGCGGGTAGCGGACTGTCGGTGCAGGCCGGCGGCGGCGTGCGAGATGAGGACGACCTTGGCCGCTTGTTCGACGCTGGCGTGGCCCGTGTCGTTGTCGGCAGCGTCGCCGTGCGCGATCCGGATCGTGTGGAAAAGTGGATTTCCAGCTACGGCGCCGAACGCGTCTGCATCGCGCTCGACACGCGCCTGGACGAGGCCGGACGCTGGACTCTGCCGGTGAAGGGCTGGACGGAGTCCTCGGGATTCACCCTCGACGACTTGGCGCCGCGCTATGTCGCTGCAGGCGCACGCCGACTGCTGTGCACGGATATCGCGCGCGATGGCATGCTTGCCGGGCCGAACCTGCAACTCTACGAATACCTCAGGGGCATTGCGCCGACACTGGCTGTGCAGGCGTCCGGCGGCGTGCGCGACGTGGAGGACCTGCGCGCATTGCGCATGCTCGAGCTGGCCGGCGCGGTGCTCGGCCGTAGTCTGCTTGAGGGCCGGCTGACGATTGCGGAGGCGTTGTCATGCTGACCCGCCGCATCATTCCCTGTCTCGACGTGAAAGACGGCAAGGTCGTCAAAGGGGTGCGATTCCGCGATCATGTCGTGGTAGGCGATATTGTGGAATTTGCGCAAAAGTACCGCGACGCGGGCGCCGATGAGCTGGTGTTCTACGATATTTCCGCTAGTCCCGAAGGCCGTCCGGTCGAGCACGCGTGGATCGAAGCCATTGCGCGCATCATCGATATTCCATTCTGCGTCGCCGGCGGTATCCGCGGTGTCGAGGATGCGCGTGCCGCATTGCATGCGGGCGCCGACAAGATCTCGGTGAATTCGCCGGCGCTGGAACGTCCTGAGCTGATTGACGAGCTGGCCGGGGCTTTCGGCGTGCAGTGCGTGGTCGTCGGCATCGACAGCCTGCGCGACGCTGACGGCGAGTGGCGTGTGCGCCAGTACACCGGTGATCCGGAAAAGACGCGCGCGTTGCCGCGGCGCACCCTGGATTGGATCGTCGAGGCGCAGCAGCGCGGCGCCGGCGAGATCGTATTGAACTGCATGGGCAGCGACGGCGTGCGGAGCGGGTACGATATCGAGCAACTCGGTGCGGTGCGCGCGGTTTGCAACGTCCCGTTGATCGCCTCTGGTGGCGCCGGGACACTGAAGCACTTCCGCGACGTGTTCCGCTTTGCCGATGTTGACGGCGCGCTGGCGGCGAGCGTATTCCATTCCAGCGAGGTCACGATTCCCGGGCTGAAGAAATTTCTTGCTGCCAACGCTATTCCGGTACGCCCATGAACGACTTCGATAGCGAAAAACTAGCCTGGGACAAGGCCGATGGACTGCTGCCGGCCATCGTGCAGCACTGGCAAAGCGGCGCGGTGCTGATGCTCGGTTACATGAATCGCGAGGCGTTGGCACAGATGCGGCAAAGTGGAAAAGTGATTTTTTTCAGCCGCGGCAAGCAGCGTCTGTGGACCAAGGGCGAGAGCTCGGGAAATGTTCTGCTACTGAAATCGTTGCACGCCGACTGCGACGACGACGCGATTCTGGTGCTTGCCGATCCGCAGGGCCCAACCTGCCACCTGGGAACGGCAAGTTGCTTTGGCGACGGTTCCGCGCCGCCGCTTGCATTTCTTGCGCAACTCGACGCCCTGATCGATCAGCGTGAACGCGAACGACCGCAAGGTAGCTACACGACACAACTGTTTGAAGAAGGCGTGCGTCGCATCGCGCAGAAAGTCGGCGAGGAGAGCGTTGAAACTGCGCTCGCTGCCGTCACCCAGGATGACGCCGCCCTGGTCGGCGAAGCGGCCGATTTGATCTATCATCTGCTGATCCTGCTGCGCGCGCGCAAGCTCGGGCTCAACGCAGTCGTTGAGAAATTGCGGGCGCGGCACCTGGAGCGCATGACGTAAAGTGGAGGTGGCGATGCCGCACTGGAACACGCTGAACGGTCTGCCCTCACGCATCATCGCCCATCGCGGTGCCAGCGGTTATCGTCCCGAACACACGCTGGACGGCTATGCGCTGGCGGCGGTACAGGGCGCTGATGTACTTGAGCCGGATCTGGTGATGAGCCGCGATGGCGTATTGTTTGCGCGTCACGATCTGGTGCTTTCACGCAGCACCGATATTTCCACACGCACGGAATTTGCTGCGCGCGCACGTGTGACCGCTGGCGTGCGCGATTGGTGGATCGGCGATTTCGATGCGGCAGAACTGGATACCCTGCGGGCGATCCAGCCATTCCCCGAGCGTGGCAGGCAGTACGACGGGCGTTTCGTGGTGCCTCGTTTTTCGATGGTGCTGGATCTGGCAAAGAAGGCGGCCGCGGAGCAGGGCCGGGAAATCGCGATCTATCCAGAGCTGAAGGACCCGGGCTATTTCCTCGCGCTGGGTCTGGACCCGGTCGCCGCGCTACATGCGGAACTTGAATCGCATGGACTACTGGGGCCGGCGTCGCCTGTCTGGATTCAATGCTTCGACCATGCGGTGCTACGCGCGGCCAAACAGTGCTGCGGCAATCCGTGTTTCGCGCTGCTCGAAACCGTGCCGGCGGATCTGCGCGAGCGCGACGCGTTGTTGCGCGGCTTGGCCGCATGGGCACAAGGCGTTGCTCCGGGAAAATATCAGCTTTGGGACAACGCCGGAAAGCATACAGGCCTGGTCGCTGCTGCCCACGCACACGGCCTGCAAGTGCATGCCTGGACCTTCCGCGACGATCACCCTCCGGCGCCGTTCGCGCTGGCGCGCGCAGAACTGGAAGCCGCGTTTGCCCTCGGCTTAGATGCGCTGTTCTGCGACTTTCCCGATACAGCGGTAGCCGCGCGCGCGGCGTTCGCCGAGTCGCTTTGAGGCCTCGCCAACGGCGAACTTGACGCGAGTACGCCGCAGGATCACTCTGAAGCCAGCCGCTGCCCAGGGGGCAGGCGCGATGAACAGCGAAGCGGGCCGGGTACTGGAGTTGCGTGAGGCGTCCGATCTTGCGCTGGTCAATGATATTGCCCGTATTGCGCTACGCTACATGGAGTTGCGGCCAATGCTCCAAGGCATCGTGCAGGCGCTCAAGCGTCACCTGCGCTGTGACTTTGTCGATTGCGCGACGCTGGATATGCACACGCGCATGTTCGTCTGCGAAGCGCTCGCCTGCGATTTGCCGAGCGCGATCGATGTTGGCTACAGCTGCCAGATCGGCACCGGAGTTGTTGGCGAGGTCGCGGCGACGGGCCATCCGTTGCTCATCGCCGATACTCGCAAACATTCCAATTACGTCGAGATCCTGGCCGGCACCCGCTCGGAGCTGTGCGTGCCGGTGAAGTACGACGGCGAAGTGGTTGCGATCATCAATGCAGAAAGTCTCAGGCTCGATGCATTTCGCGAGCGTTTGTTGTTGCTGGAGACGGTCGCCGAACAAGTCGCCGGCGCGATCGCAGCGGCGCGCCTGAATCAGCAGTTGCGCCGGCGCGTCGATTTGCTCAGCATGATGAGCAACCTGCTGCGTGCGGCCATCGAAGCCGGCAATCTCGGCGACGCGCTCGAACGTATTCTTGTCTTCGTGCGCAAGCGCTTTCATCTGGAACTATGCTCCGTACTGCTGGCGGACGAGACCCGGCCCGTGCTCTTGCTCAAGGCCGAAGCAGGACACTCGACGCTGAACGGAGTCGCCATGCCCGAGTGGCCGGTGCACCTTGGCATCATCGGGCGCGCATTCCGCACCGGCGTCGCACAGTTTGTGCCTGATGTGCGTGCCGATCCCGACTACGCGATGGGCAATCCCGCGGTGCGCTGCGAATACGTCGTGCCGATCCGCTTCCACGATCGCCTGGTCGGTTTGATCGACATGGAGAGCACCAGCGTCGAATCGTTCACCGAGGAAAACCGTGCGATGCTCGCGGTGCTTGCGGCACAGGTGGCCGGCGCGATTCATCTGGTGAGTACCAACCAGCGCCTGTCCGACATCGTGCGTGAGGTCGCAGAGAAATCCGCGGCTCTGGAGCACGCCAATGCGCAATTGCGTGAGGCCAATGCAACCTTGCAGCGCTTGTCCAATAGCGATGGTCTGACCGGTGTCGCCAATCGGCGACGTTTCGATCGCGGCCTGCGCAGCGAATGGCGACGCGCATATCGCGAGCATGCTGATCTGTCGCTACTACTGATCGACATCGACGATTTCAAGGCCTACAACGATGGCTATGGACATCTGGCCGGGGACGATTGTCTCAAGCGCATCGCGGGCGCCTGGAATAGGGCGACGAGTCGACCCGGCGATCTGTTCGCACGCTACGGCGGCGAGGAATTCGCGGTGCTGCTGCCGCGTACCGATGCTGCCCGCGCACTGCGCTGCGCCGAGCAATTGCAGGATGCGCTGGCCGCGCTCGCGTTGCCGCACCGGTTCGCGCGCGCCAGCGAGCTGATTACAGCGAGCATGGGTGTCGCGACTTTGACACCTGATGTCCGCATCAGGCCATCGGACTTCATCCGACGCGCCGATCGCGCGCTGTACGTTGCGAAGGCCGAAGGGCGCAATCGAGTGGTGCTGGCGGCGGATTCGCCGTAGGGAACCTCCTTGGGCGCGACGCGCCAATCACGCCGGTTCAATGCGGCCGCAGTGTTGCCGCAGTCAGCGACCCATCATCATTGGGCTGGGGCGGCGCTGCAGGTGTGAATGGTAGCGGTGGCCCCAGGCGAATGCCGCTGCGCCATAGTTTCAGGCGGGCTTCGATTTGCGGCGTGGCGATAATCTGCGGATATGAGTGCTCCTCGTGATCACGTGTCTCCCAGGCGTCGATCAGTCGCGCGGCTTCTGCGAATGCGGCGGGAAACGAGTCCGAGTGATTGAGCCCCTCGGCGAAAAACGCGCGGCCGAAATCGGTGATGTCGGCCTTCGTGCCACAGCCAAATGAGGCGCGATCGGCGCGTGCCGCGGTTATCACCATCGTGGTGTCGTCCTTGAGCGCGTCGATGAAGCCGCCGGAGTAGCAGGCCGAGATCACGATCACCTTGTAGCGAATGTGCGCATCGGCGAAGACATCGGCCAGACTTTCTGGTGCGATCTGATCCAGGGCCAGCGGGTCCAGGCCGACGTACAGCTCATGTTCGCGCGAGCCATGGCTGGTCAGGAACAGCAACAGGATGTCCTGGTCCGTATCCATCTTGGCAGCGACGGCAGCGACCGCGGTTTGCAGGTTTGTGAGACTGGCCAGCGGGCGCTGCACCACGGTTGCAGGATTGTTGATCAGTAGTAGGGTATGGCCGGCCGCGTCGAAGCGTTCGCTGAATTGCCGATCCACGAATTCCACTTCATTGCGAAATACATTTTCGTCACCGTCGCCGGCGAAACCGATCAGGTAAAGATTGGTCTTGTCCGGCGAGCGTGGCAGCAGCTGCTTCAGCGCATCTTCCATCCGTTGCGGCTGCGCGTACATGACCTGTTCCGGAGAACCCGCGTCATCCGGCCATGCGCTGGTCGAATCTTTGGTATCTGCGTCCGCGTCGATGTCGCTGTTATCGATCTGTGTGGAAACTGGCGCGGCGGTCGGCGCTGGCGGCGGCAGCGCGGGATGGCGCAGCAGGAATGCGGCGCTCAGCGCGCCGAATGCGAACGTCAGGATAAATATGAGGGCAAGCAGGCGGCGCATGAGTGTCGTCGGCAGTGTAATACTTCGTGGGGCGGTCAGCCGATGTTGACACCATCGAAGTCGACACCGTCAAAATCCGCGGTGCAGCGATGCGTCGCATCCTGCGGACAGATCGCTGGCACACGTGCGAGCTGAATCGTGTGCATTCCCGCAGACTGCGCCGCATCGAGCTCGGCCACTGTGTCGGAAAGAAACAGGATTTCGCCAGCCGGGCGGCCGATCGTCAACGCGATGCGCCGGTAGGATTCGGCCGCGCGCTTGGCGCCGACTTCGGTATCGAAATGGCCGGAAAACAACCGGCTCAGGTCACCGGCTTCGCTGTAACCGAAAAACAGTTTCTGCGCGGCCACCGAGCCGGAAGAATAAATATACAAATCCATTCCTTGCGCTTTCCACTCCTGCAACTTGCGTGATACTTCCGGATACACATGGGCGCGGAACTCGCCATCGCGATAGCCCTGTTCCCAGATCATGCCTTGCAGGGCCTTCAGTGGTGTGGCCTTGCTGTCGTCGTCTATCCAGCGTTGCAGCAAGTCGATGACCTCTTGCTGCGTAGCCGAAACCAGGCCCGCTTCCTTCGCCGCCTCGTGCAACCAGTGCTGCACCTCTGGCTTGTCGGCGTGGGTGACGACGAAGGCAGGCAGTTGCTTGCGCGCGTAGGGAAACAGCACATCCTTGACGAAGTCGATCGAACTGGTGGTGCCTTCGATATCAGTGAGAATCGCGCGAATCATCTGGTTTGGCCTGTGGAACCGTGCTCGATGTTCGCAGCATACGCCGTCTCGATCGCGCGCTTGACGCCGACCGGGTCGACCACGCGCGCAAACACCAGGCTGCTCTCGCCGCGTCCGGTCACGCGCACGTCACCGTAACCAAGCAGGCGGCCCCAGGTCGTCTGATGCAGATCGACAGTCTCGATTGCGGAGAGGCGGATTTCTTCGGTTTCCCGGCTGACGAGGCCGGTCTTGCGCACGACGCGATGCGTGGTCACGCCAAGCTCGATTGCGCGCAGACGCAACCATTCGTAGATCGTGATGAAGATGCCGACGATGACAGGAATCAGCACGATGCCGAGAATCAGCCGGCCCTTCGCTGTCCAGTGCAATGCGAAACGCGCGACGATCTTTTCGTCGGGACTCAAGGATTCATCAAGGTAGCTCATGCGGCAATCGACTCGGCGGGCAGACGTGGGAAACGTTCGGCGATGTCGCTGCCGGTGAAGTTCGCGACCCAACCTTCCTTATTGGTGAACAGGCGAATCGCGATGAAGTAGGGGGCCTCGCTCATGTCGAACCAATGCCGGGTATTGTCGGGTACGCCGATCAGGTCGCCCTGTTCGCACAGCACCTCATACACTTTTTCGCCGATATGCAGCGTGAACAGCCCGCGTCCGGCGACGAAGAAGCGCACTTCGTCTTCCGAATGCGAGTGTTCGTTGAGGAACTTCGCACGCAGGGTCGCGCGATCCGGATGCTCCGGCGTCAGGCTGATCACATCCACGGCCTGATAGCCGTTCTCGCGCTGCAGGCGTTCGATGTCGGTGCGATAGGCGGCGATCACTTCATCCTGGCTTGCGCCGGGAACCACCGGCTGTGAGGCGTCCCAGCGCTCGAAGCGCACGCCGACTTTCCCAAGTTCGCGCGCGATGTCGGCGTGGGTTCCGGTCGATTTCAGCGCCGCGCCACTGTTGCTGTCGGAATAGATGCGCAACCAGCTCATGATCTCAGTCTCCTTAGATCCAGCTCGCAGCCTAGCAAAAACTCGAAGGCCTCGATATGGCGTTCTGCTTCGGCCATGTCGCGGCCCCAGGTGTAGATGCCGTGGCCATCTATCAAATAGCCATATAGCGGTTTATCCGCCCGAATCCATGACTCGACGCGTTCAACCAGTTCCGGCATATCCTGGGTATTTGGAAAAACCGGCAATTCGATCACCTGTTCGTGTGAGGTATGTCCGGCAATCGCTTTTTGCAACTCGTAGCCGTCGAAACGGATGACACCGGCGTCGGCGAACAGGCGTGAGGCCACGGTCTGCGTGCGCGAATGTGTGTGCAGCACGGCGTTTGCATCCGGGTAGCGGCGATAGATCTGGGTGTGCAGCAATGTTTCCGCCGACGGCCGCGCCGACGTGCCGACCGCGGCGCCATTTATGTCGATCACCATGATGTCGTCCGGGATCAGCGTACCCTTGTCACGCCCGGAAATCGTGATCGCGGCGTGCGCGTCGTCCAGGCGCATCGAGAAATTGCTGCTCGTCGCCGGCGTCAGGCCTTGCGCGCCGAGCTTGCGGCCGGCGGCAGCGATGGCTTGGGAGCAGGCGGCGAGTTGGGTGGAGGTGTAGGTCAACGGCGTGGTTCCAGAATTTCGACAGGATGGCCAAGTCATAACTATAGCCGAGCAGATGCCCAGCGTCATGCCGCCAGATTCTGTCGGAACCGGTTATCGCACGTCTCGCCAAGTGCGACGCCACCCTGTCACAATCGGGACAGGTTTCGATGAGATGGGTACGACGTGCCAACCATTCCGAATGACGTGGTGTTGTGGAGTTTGATCGCCCTGGTCGCATTTGCGCTCGGGCTGCTGACGGCGTGGTTGCTCGGGCGCGTGCGGATGCGAGTAACAGTGGCAGCCTTGCGGCACGAGCAAGAGTCGGTGACGCGGGAGTTGAACGAGCATCGCGAGCGCGTGGTCGCGCTGACAAGCGAGCGCGCGACGCTGGCCGGCCGCCTTGAGCGATTGACGCAAGCCGACAGCGACCTTGTTGCTGCGCGCGCCGAAGTGCTGAAGTGGCGCGAAGCCTGCCAGCGTGCCGAGCAGCAGGTTACCGAAACGGCAACTCGCCTGCAGGAACAAACTCATGCGGCCCAGGACAAACTCAGCCTGCTCGATCGAGTGCGCGAGGAATTCACCGATAAGTTCAAGGCGCTGTCGAGCGAGTTGCTCGATGGGCAAAGCAAGAAATTCACCGAGCAGAATGCGAGCAATCTCGGCACGTTGCTCAATCCGCTGCGCGAGCAGTTGGGCGATTTCCGCAAGCTGGTCAGCGAATCCTACGAGAAAGAAAGCAATGCGCGGGTTGCGCTGCAGACGGAATTGAAATCCGAGTTGAAGCAGTTGTTCGAGCTCAATCACAAGCTGAGCGATGAAGCGAACAGCCTGGCGCGTGCGTTGACGACCGAGAACCGCACGCAAGGCTACTGGGGCGAATTGCGCCTGGAGCGGCTGCTGGAATCCTCGGGTCTGGAAAAGGGGCGCGAATACGTCACCCAGGAAAGTTTTGTCGATGGTG
>JANXVS010000224.1 GCA_025351555.1 Pseudomonadota bacterium
CTCTGCTGCCAGCGCCTTGAGCCAGGCCAGACTTTCGCCCTGCATGGTCTCGGCGTTGCCCAGGGTTTCGTTGGTGAAACCACTGGTGAACGTTTCCGGCAACACGATCAGATCGCTCTGCCCCTTCAACGCGCGCACCAGCTTGCCGTAGTAGTCGCGGTTGCCGGCCAGATCGTGCCAGCGTGTTGCGCCCTGAACGAGTGACACTCTCAGAGCTTGCATAAGCGCTCCGCCGCCGCTGTCAGGGTGTCGTCACTCTTGGCAAAACACAAACGGATAAGGCGCGCGTCGGGCGGCGTCTCGTAGAACGCCGACACGGGAATCGCGGCAACGCCGGCTTCGATTACCAGCCATTCGCAGAAACTCAGATCATCCTTGCTGGATATTGTGGAATAATCCACAAGTTGAAAATAGGCGCCTTTTACCGGCAGCAACTTGAATTTCGAGCCGCCAAGCAGCGCGCGGAAGCGGTCGCGCCGGCTCTGGTAGAACGCCGGCAAATCAAGGTAATGCTGCGGATCGCTCTCCAGCGCATCGGCAAACGCCCACTGCGCCGGGCTGAAGGTGCAGAACGTCAGGTATTGGTGCACCTTGCGGAATTCGGCACTGAGCTGAGGCGGCGCGACGCAGTAGCCCACTTTCCAGCCGGTACAGTGATAGGTCTTGCCGAACGAGCTAATCACGAAGCTGCGCGCGGCCAGTTCCGCGTGGCGCAGTACGCTCTGATGCGCCAATCCGTCGAAAATGATGTGTTCGTATACTTCGTCGGAAAGTATAAAAATCTCGCTGCCGCGGACGATTTCAGCCAGCGCGTCGAGATCACCCGTGTCCAGCACCGCGCCCGAAGGATTGTGCGGCGAATTGATCACGATCATGCGCGTCTTTGCGCTGACCGCGTCCTTGACCCGCTGCCAGTCGACGGAAAAATCCGGCAGGCACAATGGGATATGCACTGCACGCGCACCGGCCAGCTCGATCGCCGGCTCATAGCTGTCGTAACAGGGATCGAGCACGATCACTTCCTCGCCGGCATGGGCGACGGCAGCGATCGCCGCGAACAAGGCTTCGGTGGCACCGCTGGTAACCGTGATCTCGTTGTCCGCGCTGACTTTGCGACCGTAGAGTTTTTCCGTCTTCAGCGCGATCTGCTCGCGCAGTTTCGGCACACCAGTCATTGGCGCGTACTGGTTCTTGCCGGAATTCATCGCTGCGGCGAGTGCGTCACGCAGCGATTGCGGGCCGTCGAAATCTGGAAAGCCCTGGCCGAGGTTGACGGCCTTGTGCTGTGCCGCCAACTGCGACATCACGCTGAAAATCGTCGTGCCTACTTTGGGCAGCTTGGTCCGGATCTGCATCATACCTCACGATTTGGATGGCTAAACGAATGTCGATGTTACCACGAACGACCGCACTCAATTGAGCACGCTGTACCCGTGATCGCTCATGCAGTCGCGGATGATCTGAACCTGCGCATCCGCGCTGCCCACAGCCCCATTCGCCGCGCCTTGCACCGCGCCCGCGGCCGCGAAGTGCTCGGTGGTATAGCGGCCGCCACCAAGGGCGCCACTGATCGCCGCTCCAAGCAACGCGCCGAACAACGCGCCGGCCGCCGCGGACTGACCGGGACTCACCTGCGCCGCATAGTGCTGGCATTCGCGCAGATCCTGCTCATACTGCTGCCGGTTGGAAACGCTGCGCTCATCGACCATGGGCCGATAGCTGGCGCAACTATTCAACAGCATGGTCGCGGACAGTCCGATGCATGCGATCAGTTTCATGGTCATGCCCTTGGCTCTATGCGCGATGATCGCGCTATTTCGTGTCGACCACCAACACGCTGAAACTGCCTTCGAGCACAGGCGGTCTCGGGTGTGGCTGCCCGGCGCTCGGCGCCGACGCCGGCACGAATTCGGCAGCGACCAGGTAGATGCGATGGCTGCCCGCGTCCAACGCCAGCGTGCGCGCGCTCTTCTGCGTCGCCACATTGGCGAGCACGCGATAGCTGTCGGCGCTGTCCTCATGCACGACGGTCAAGCTGCCTTCCTCGCCGTTGGAACTGAAAACGAGAGCACGTTCCGCGTCGAACGCCGCGGCGTCCGGACCCTTGCCAATCGCGACGCTGGCGACATGCTTGCCGTTACGCGCGTTGGTGACGGCCATCTTGCCGTTCTGGCAGACCGAGAACAGCCGCTGGTGGGCGTCATCCAGCGCGAGCCCGGACGGTTCCTCGCAGTCAATGAGTTTCCACGTTGCGGTGACTTTGTTCGTGTTCGCGTCGATGCGTTTAAGTTCGCTGGTGTCCTCGATGTTCACGAACACCTGGCCCTTGCCATCGCTCACTGCGAATTCAGGCTTGCCACCGGCCGGAATCGTCGTGACCAGCTTGCC
>JANXVS010000225.1 GCA_025351555.1 Pseudomonadota bacterium
GTCGTCGGCGACCGCGCCGGCAATATCGGCTGGACCATCGCCGGGCGCATTCCGAAACGCGTCGGCGGCTACGATCCACTGCTGCCGTCGGACTGGAGCAAACCCGGCACTGGCTGGGACGGCTGGTTGCAACCGGCGAACTATCCGCGACTGCCAAATCCGCCGGCACAGCGCATCTGGACTGCGAATGCGCGCACCATGGATTTTGAAAGCGGCGACTACGCCAAGCTCGGCGACGGTGGCTACGACCTCGGCGCGCGTGCGCACCAGATCCGCGACGATCTGCAGGCCAAGGATCATTTCGCACCCGACGATATGCTCACGATCCAGCTCGATGATCGCGCCGTGTTCCTCACCCACTGGCACGAGATCCTGCTCGACACGCTCAAGCGCGCTGGCGATGCGCCTGCCCTGGCCGACATGAAAAAATATACCGACGACTGGGATGGCCGCGCCGATCCGGCCTCGGTCGGTTACCGCCTGACCCGCGGCTTCCGCCTGGAAGTCGTCGACACGATCATGGACGGCTTCGCCGCCGCAGTACGCGCAAAAGTGAAAGATTTCACTTTGCCACATCTGGCGCAGGCTGAAGTTCTAGTCGACGCGATCCTCGCGCAAAGGCCCGCGCACCTGCTGCCGCCGGGCTACGCGAACTGGGAAGAGCTGATGCAGAAGTGTGCCGAGCGCGTCGTACAACGCTTGGGGGCACAACCGGGCGGACTCGCCGCGCGCACCTGGGGCGAATCCGATGCCACCCGCATCAAGCATCCATTGAGCGCAGCTCTGCCGGGTTTAAGTTGGCTGCTCGATATGCCGAGCGAGCGTCTACCCGGCGACTCGAATATGCCGCGCGTGCAAGGCGCGACGTTCGGCGCCTCCGAACGCTTCGCGGTCGAGCCCGGCCACGAGGAATATGGTTACTTCCATATGCCCGGCGGCCAGAGCGACAATCCGCTATCGCCGTTCTACGGCGCCGGACACGAGGATTGGGCGCAGGGCAAGGCGACGCCGTTTATGCCGGGGGCGGCGAAGTATACTTTGAGGCTGGACCCGCGCTGAGTACGCGTGTTTCCCTCCTCCCACCGGGAGAAGGAATAGACAAGCACGTACTCCCGAAGGGATAAGCAATAGACAAGCACGTGCTCCCGGAGCAAGAACGGAAAAGCTCGGATCAACTCTTCAGCTCAATAGCAATCACATGCAGCTCGCGCGTGCCGACGTTGCGCACCGCATGCGGACCGAGCGCCGGCCCCCATAGAATCGCGCCGGGTTCCGGATTCATGCCGAACACACGGCTGTCGAGCAGAACCTTGCCGTCGCGATCGATGCGCACGATATCGCTCCAGCTCAGTACGTGCAGCACGGCCGGCCAAGCGTGTTCGTGCAGCGGCGTGGTGTCACCGGGCGCGAGGCGCGTGTCGAGCACGCGCACCTGATCGTTTTCGAGCAGGATCCAGTGATGATTGGGCGCGGCGGCCATCGCGTCGAGCGGGCCGGATAGCTTGCTTTCGTCGATCATTGCCGACTCCCTCAATTGGCCTTCGCGTCCGCGCCGCATTCAAAATCCGCCTCCCCCAGCGGCCGGCATCCGGCCGGCCAGCCTTTCTCGCGCCAGTATGCCGGGAAACCGTATTCGACCAACTTCGCCTTGACGTGTGGATCGCGCAGCATCGCGTGGCCCGCGGGTTTGCTGCTGTAGAGATTGGCGAAGTAGTAGGTCTGGATTATTGCTCCGAGCGTCTCGATGTCGGCGTTGTAGCCGTCGACGTCCTGCCGCGCGATGAGGTACGGGTCGGCTTCGCCCGCCGGCGCATCCGCGATCGCCGCATGCAAGCCGCGCATGTCGACACCCGGATCCCCCAGCGCCCACGGAAGCATGATGTGGGCGAACGCCGCGTCCTTCGGCCAGTGCGTTTCGACCTCCGCGAGCGCAGCCTGCGCCTCATCGGCACGCCCGTAGGCGAGCGCATAGTCGAGCAACCCGAACTTGCCGGTGAAGATACCTGATGTGATCGCGCGTAGCTGCCGCACCGCCTCCTCGACTTCTGTGCGCCGGTCGAGTGCGACCGCGGTATTGAACACGCGGTTCCAGCCGACGACGAAGTAGGGATCAAGCGTCACCAACTGGCGCGCAGCGCGCGCCGAGTCCTCCATGCGGCCAACCTCGTACAGCACTTCGGAGTAATCCTCGCGCACATCCGGATAACCCGGGTCGATCTGCATCGCGCGCAGGTAATGCTGCTCGGCCGATGCGTACTTGAATTGCGCACGCGCAACATTGGCGAGCGCATGTTCGGTGGCCGCCGCATTCGGATCGAGCGCGGCCGCTTGTGCGGCAGCATGGGCTTCGCAGGAGAGCATTCCGGCCTGCTCCGCGGGCGTCATCTTCATATACCAGAAGCTCACCTCGCAGGTCAGCGACAGCGACGACCAGCCCGCCGCGAACGACGGCGCCTTCGCGACCGCCGTCTTGAAGTGTTCGATCGCGGTCGGCAAATCGGTGCGTTGGCGCAACAGCGCGCGACCCTTGAGGTACTCGTCATAAGCGGCGGGATCGATCGCAGCACGCGCAGTCGGCAATTCACTGACGCCGAGTTTGAGTTGCAGTTGCTCGCCGATGTGGCGCGCGATGTCGTCCTGCAGGGCGAACACGCTTTTCAATTCGCGGTCGTAGCTGTCGGACCAGACATGAAAGCCATCGGCCACGCGGATCAACTGTGCGGTGACACGCACCTGCTCGCCTTCGCGCCGCACGCTGCCTTCGACGATATGGCTGACGCCGAGCTTGCGCCCGATCGCGCGCACGTCGCCGCCTTTGCCCTTGAACTCGAATACCGAGGTGCGCGCCGCCACGTTGAGCTTGGGAATCTTCGCGAGGACGTTCAACAGTTCTTCCGTCATGCCGTCGGAAAAATAATCCTCGTCAGCCTTGCCACTCATGTTCGCGAACGGCAGCACAGCGACGGAAGGGGCGGTATTTGCCGGCACGTCGCCCGCGCGATACGACGGCTGACCCTTGAAGTACCAACCCAGCGCCAGGGCAGCGAGCGCGGCCACAGCCATATAGACGCCCAAACTCGCGCGCGTAGCACCGGATTCGGCTTTCACGCCATCGGGTGTTACGTCGAACATCCAGGCAAACAACAAGGCGATCGGAAAGCCGAGCATCGCCACGAGGATGAAGACGCGCAGCACCCAAGGCGGCGCATCGAACGCCGGGAAGCCGATCGATACGGCCTGCACGGCGAGCCACGCCACCACGAGGTAGGCACCGCCGACCTTGAATACCTTGCGTCGTTTGAGTTCGGCGATCAGGCTCATGGGCTACTCACAGGCGTAGTCAAGCGGCGCGACACGATGGCACACATCCGGCGCACCGTATTTATCCCACACTTCCGCGAGCCCGATCTTGCGCGCGAACCCGGCGAACTCTGGCAGCTGGCGCGCGGCCTTGCCGTAGGGGCTCCACAACATCTGGAACAGGAAGTCTTCGTTGTCGGTGAGCCGGATTTGCGCGATGGCCAACGCGCGCGACGGCTGGTCCAGGCGCAGAAGAGCGCTCGTGGTCCAGAACGGCGTAGGGTCGGGCTGGCTGGCAACACATTGCTCGATCACGGCCAGCGTCTTGACGCGCACCTCGGCAGCGCCGCCGTACATGCCCGCGAGGACGATGTCTCCGGCGTCCGGCGCCGGCGCAGCGCATGCCAGCACACGCAGCTTCCAGCGTGGCGAGATGTACGCGATGGCTTGCGCGTTGTCGCCTTGCGCGTGCGCCACCTCGGCCTGCGCGTAGACGGCGAAGCTCAAGCCCAGGTCGGCGGCACGCTGCGCAGCGCGCTGCGCGGTCCGCTGATCGCCGGCATACGAAGATTCGAGCGCACGCCAGAGTTGCGCGTTCGCCTGGGCCGGATCGAGCGTGAGTGCGCGATCCAGCTGCGCGTCGCCTGCACGCGTGTAGCCGGTCATGATCTGTTCCATCGCCCACCAGAAATTGGTGGTGACATCCTGCGGTTCCAGTTCCAGCGCGTGCTTGAACGCGGCGTGCGCTTCGGCAAAACGCCGCGACTCGAAGTACACGCGCCCGAGCACGGCATAGGGTTCGGCCAGGCTGCCATCCAGCTCGATCGCCTTGCGCGCATTGCGCTCAGCCAGAACCGCCAGTTCCGTCCATGGCTTGGACTTGTTGTCGTAGACCACATAGGCGGCGGCCATCCGGGCCTGCGCACGCGCGAAATGGGGATCGAGCGTGAGCGCCTGCTCGAGTGCCGCGATCGCCGCATCCATATGCTCGTAGTCGCGGCGGTTGTAGACCGCCGTAGCCTGCAGAAACAGCGCGTAGGCTTCCACATTGCTGGTACCGGCGTTCACGAGTTGCTGCTGCTGGCCACCTTGCAGGATTACTTTCAACTGATCGGTGATCGCGCGCGCGATGCGTTCCTGCAACGCGAACACATCGCTCAGCTCGCCATCGTAACTCTCCGACCACAGATGAAATCCATCCTCGGTCTGGATCAACTGCGCGGTGATGCGCACCTTGTCGCCCTGCTTGCGCACCGAACCTTCGAGGATGTTGGCGACGCCCAGTTCGTGCCCGATCGCACGCAAGTCGGCGGTCTTGCCCTTGTACTGAAACGACGAGGTGCGCCCGGCGACCTTGAGATCCTTGACCTTCGCCAGTGCGTTGAGCAGTTCCTCGGCCATTCCGTCGGAAAAATATTCCTGGTCGTGGGTGGGCGAAAGATCGGTGAATGGCAGTACGGCGATGGATTTTTTTGTCACAACCCCTGCGTTGGCGACCTCACGCCGTGGCGCGAGCACAAACTTGTCGAAGGCAAAGTATACAAGTGCAAGAATCAGCACGGCAATGATCATGCGATTCATGCGTCGCGCAGTCTGCGGCGCGATCGATTCCCCCAGCTTCACTTCTTCGTCGCGCTTCAAACCCTGCGGCGTCAGCTCGAATACCCAGCTGAAAATCAGCAACGGTACGAAACCGAGTGCGAGCAGGATCACGATGCTGCGCGGCAGCCATGCGGGCGCATCGAACATCGGCAACACCGTGCCCGCCACCTGTGTGATCAGCCATGCGCCGACGAGATACAACCCGGCCATGCGGATGACGTTGCGACGTTTGAGTTCGGCGAGGAAGGTCAGGTTACTCACAGGTGTAGTTGCCATTGGCGGCCTTGCGGCACTGATCCGGTGCACCGGACTCGTCCCAGTACGCCGCCAGGCCCATCCTGCGCACGAACTCGGGGAATTCTGGTGCGCGACGGGCCTGCGCCAGCGACGGGCTGAATACTTCGCCCATGACCAGGCTGTTGGTGGTGGTGGCGGGGCGGTCTTGGACTAGCGCAAACGCACGCGCGGCTTCACCGGCGTTGAGCAGGACATACGCCGCGACGCCGCTGACATGCGGCGGGGTGCGGGCCAGGTCGGCGTCGATCAGGGCCAGCGCCCTGGCCTTGGCCTGGGTATCACCGAAGCAGGCGCGGGCGAATACCTCCGTCGTTCCCAGAGGCAGTGCGGCAGAGAAAGAGTTGAGGCCGGCCGTCAACTTCGAAATACCGGAGTCCCTGTTTCCGCGCGCCCGTTCCAGCTTCCATTGAGCGATGCCGACGTATGCAAGGCCGCCCTCCGCGGCGCGACTCAGCAGCCGATCGCCCTCGTCGAGTTCGCCGTCGGCGATATGTTCGCGGCCGCGCCACAACAGTGCATTGGGCAGCAGCGGGTCGCGTTGCAGCGTGCGGTCCAGCGAGGCGATGCCCTGGCGCCGGTGACCGGTCTGGATCAGCGTATTTGCGCGCCAGAAATTCACGTTCACATCGTCTGGCTCGAGCGCGAGCGCGTGCGACAGGGCATCGTCGGCATCGCGATGCTTGCGCTGGTATCTGAGCGTCACACCTAGCACCCCGAACGGCTCGGCCAGCGTCGGATCGAGTTGCGAGGCGCGACGGGCGTATTTCTCGGCGGAGGCAATCGCCACGTCGAAGTCGACGGTGTCGGCATTGAGCGACACGGCGTACACCGCCGCCAGGCGCGCGTAGGCGCGGGCAAACCCGGGGTCGAGCGTGGTGGCTTGTTCCAGTTGCACGATCGCCTCGGCCAAACGCGCTGAATCGCGCCGGTTGAAGGTGGCGCTGGCCTGGAGATACAGCGTGTAGGCCTCGGGGTTCCTGGTGCCGGCGTTGACCAGCTGTTGTGCCTGCTTGCCGGACAAGCTGAGTTGCAGTTTGCCGGCGATGGCCTG
>JANXVS010000270.1 GCA_025351555.1 Pseudomonadota bacterium
AGGGCACCGGTCTGGGGCTGGCGCTGGCGCGGGAGGTCGCGCAAGAGCATGGCGGCCAGATCGTTTGTCGCAGCCGACCGGGGCACACCACGTTCAGCTTGCTGCTGCCGCTGGAGCAGGCACATGGCTGAGATCTGGGTCGCGGATGACGATCAGGCTATTCGCTTCGTCCTCGGCGAAGCCTTGCGCGAGTCCGGACGCCGCGTGCGCGAGTTCGCCGATGCAGAAACTCTGCTCGCAGCGCTGCACGACGCAACGATCCAGCCCGATGTCGTGCTGAGCGACGTGCGCATGCCGGGGGTCAGCGGCCTGAAGCTGCTGGAACAACTCAAAGCCCGTGGCGTAGCCGCGCCGGTCATCGTGATGAGCGCGTTCACCGACATCACCTCGACCGCCGCGGCCTATCGCAATGGCGCCTTCGACTATTTGCCAAAACCTTTCGATCTGGATCAGGTGATCGCGGCGGTCGAACGCGCCGAGGCCGAAACGCGGCCGCCGCCGGCGCCGCTGCCGCTCGCGGAGCCCGAACAGGAATTGATCGGCCAGTCGCCGGCGATGCGCGAGATATTTCGCAGCATCGGCCGTGTCGCGGCCACCGACTTGAACGTGCTGGTCACCGGCGCCACCGGCACCGGCAAGGAACTGGTCGCGCGCGCGCTGCACCGGCACAGCGCGCGCGCGCCGCGCCCGTTCGTGGCGATGAACACGGCGGCGATTCCGTCGGAATTGCTGGAATCGGAATTGTTCGGCCACGAAGCCGGCGCGTTTACCGGCGCGCTCAAGCGTCATCCGGGGCGCTTCGAGCAGGCCCAGGGCGGTACGTTGTTTCTCGACGAGATTGGCGATATGCCGCTGGCGCTGCAAACGCGGCTGTTGCGGGTGCTGGCGGAAAGCGAGTTCTATCGCGTCGGCGGACGCGAGCTGATCCGCGCCGATGTGCGCGTGGTCGCGGCCACGCATCAGGATCTGGATGCGAAAGTCGCAAGCGGGCAATTTCGTGCCGATCTTCTGCATCGGCTCGATGTCGTGCGTCTGCACCTGCCGCCGCTGGCTGAGCGACGTGAAGACATACCGCTACTTGCTGCACGCTTGCTGGCGCGCGCCGCTACCAGCATGCGTCTGGAAGCCAAACGCTTCTCCCCGGCGGCACTGGGTGCGCTGGCGGAATTCGCGTGGCCAGGCAATGTGCGCCAACTGGAAAATCTCTGCCGGAGGCTGGCGGTGATGGCGCCGGGCCGGGAAATCCGCGTGCAGGACTTGCCTGCCAACGAGCGTTCGGCCGCTACCGACGCGGACGATTGGCACCTTTCTCTGCAACGCGCGGTGCGTGCGCGACTGGCGCAAGGAGAAAGCGGGATGTATTCAACGCTGCGTGCGGAATTTGATCAGTCTCTGCTGGCCGCAGCGCTCGCGGAAAACGATAATCGTCGCAGCCGCGCGGCGCAGCAGCTCGGCATGGGCCGCAACACCTTGACGCGCAAGCTCGGCAGTTCGCGCCGCCGCAAACCGAAGGACTCAAGCACATGAAGACGCAACCAGCCACACTTGGCGTCCGTGAGGCGACGCCGGTTGATATCGACGTGCTGGTGCAATTCAACGCGGCGATGGCAATCGAAACCGAAGCCAAGACGCTCGACCCGCAGGTGCTACGAGCGGGTGTCGCCGCCGTGCTCACTGAGCCGCGCCGCGGTTTTTATCTGATTGCCGAACAAGCCGGAGCAATCGCCGGCTGCCTGATGATCACCTACGAATGGAGCGACTGGCGCAACGGTGACTGGTGGTGGTTGCAGAGCGTTTATGTGCGGCCGGAACATCGCCGCAGCGGCGTGTTCCGTGCGCTGTACGCGCACGTGGAGCGCCTTGCGTCGGCGCGTGCAGATGTCGTCGGCGTGCGCCTGTATGTGGAGCGCGACAATCGCCACGCCCAACAGACTTATGAAGCCCTGGGGATGCGCGAGGAAGCGTATCGCATGTTTGCAAAGCCGCTGCGAAAAGACGTCCGCGCTGCCCTGAAATGAATGCGGGCGAGCGCGCGAAAAGGGTACTATTGCATTTGGCTTGAACTTCAATGCGATTACTGTGGAATCGTCGATGCCTACGCAGAAAAATTACAAGGCTTTTTGGGATGACAAGGCCAGCACCACGAAAGGCGCGTTGCTGGCGGTGGATGGCAGCGCCAATGAGCATGTGCTGCAGTTGACGGGCGCCTACAGCGCGCGCCAGGTCGCGACCGCGCTGGCGTTGAGCAAGACCGATCGCGTACTGGAATTGGGTTGCGGCGTCGGTCGCATCGGCCACTTGCTGGCGCCGCAGATCGCGCATTGGGAAGGCGCTGATATTTCCGCGAACATGCTCAAGGTCGCGCGCGAGCGCCTGTCGTCACATGCCAATGTCGGCTTCACCGAGTTGGTGCGCACGAGTCTGACGCCCTTGGCCGATGCCAGTTTCGACAAGGCGTATTGCGTTGCCGTATTCATCCACATGGATAAAGAGGATTTCTATCTTTATCTGGAAGAACTCGCACGCGTGGTCAAGCCCGGAGGCCTAATTTATTTCGATACCTGGAATCTGGTCAGCCACGTCGGTTGGCGTCGCTATGCTCTGGAAGCGGCGCAGTATAGGAACGCAGATTTTTCCGCGCGCAAAGATATCGCGCGCAATCAGTTTTCGACACCTGACGAAGTGCGTGCATTTCTCGAACATGCCGGGTTCGAGCCGCTTCTGATGTTGTCCGATTCGCCGTGGGTACAGGCGGTCGCGAAACGCAAAGGCACAGGTGACACAAGTCGCGTCGAGCTTGATCGGCTCAACGCCCAGGCGACGCAGATTGCGTACACGCCGCTGTGGACGGAATTGTTCGATACCTTGATCAAGGTGACAACCGAAGGTTTGCCGCCGCAGGCGATGCTGGATCAGGTTTCCGATGCATCGCGCGGCGAAGAAATACCGATGTTCCGCGCATGGTTCCTCGAGTTGTGGCGCAGCAACGAGCAGCAGTGGGGCCCGGTTCCGGCATAGACGAATCGAATGGGGAGTTGACCTTGATGCAAACCCAACGCGTTGCCATCATCGGCGGATTGCGCATTCCGTTTTGCCGCAACAACACGGCCTACGCTGATGTCGGCAATTTTGGCATGGCGGTAAAGACGCTCGGCGCCCTGGTCGAGCGTTTCGGCTTGCATGGCGTGGAATTGGGCGAAGTCGCGTTCGGCTCCGTGATCAAGCACGCTTCGGACTGGAACATCGCGCGCGAGGCGACGCTGTCCTCGGGCCTGTCACCACTCACCCCCGGCATCACCACGGCACGCGCCTGCGGCACGTCGCTGGACAACGCCATCATCATCGCCAACAAGATCGCGGCGGGCCAGATCGAGGCTGGCATCGCCGGCGGCGCGGACACCACCAGCGATGTTCCGATCGTCTACGGCCGCGCGTTGCAGCAGCGCCTGCTGTCGATGAATCGCGCCAAGACGCCGCTGGATAAATTCAAGGCCGCCGTGCGCGGATTTTCCTTCGCCGAGCTCAAACCCAGCTTTCCGGGCGTCGCCGAGCCGCGTACTGGCATGTCGATGGGCGATCACTGCGAGCTGATGGCAAAGGAATGGAGAATCGCGCGCGAAGATCAGGATCAGCTCGCGCTATCAAGTCATCTCAAAGCCGCTGCCGCCTATGATCGCGGATTCTTCAAGGATCTGGTGGTTCCGTTCCGCGGCCTGGAACGCGACGGATTTCTGCGCC
>JANXVS010000285.1 GCA_025351555.1 Pseudomonadota bacterium
TGATGCAGTCGCTGGTGCCGGCAATCTACCCGATCCTGAAAACCAACTTCTCGCTCGACTTCGCCCAGATCGGCCTGATCACCCTCGCCTTCCAGTGCACCGCCTCGCTGCTACAGCCGCTGGTCGGCCTCTACACCGACCGCCGGCCGATGCCGTACTCGCTCGCAGTGGGGATGAGTTTTACCTTGGCCGGTTTGCTGTTGCTTGCATACGCGTCGAGTTTCGCGCTGCTGTTATTTGCTGCCGCCTTGGTCGGCACGGGTTCGTCGGTGTTCCATCCGGAATCCTCGCGCATCGCACGGCTGGCTTCCGGCGGCCGCCACGGTTTCGCGCAGTCGGTGTTCCAGGTCGGAGGCAATGCCGGCTCCGCGACGGGCCCACTGCTGGCGGCGTTCATCGTGCTGCCGTTTGGCCAGCGCAGCATCGCCTGGTTTTCGCTGGTGGCCCTGCTCGGTATCGTGCTGCTGGCGCGTGTCGGCGGCTGGTATCGCGGGCATATGCTCGAACGGCCGCAACACACGACCGCACATGCCACGGCGCATGGATTGTCGCGCAGTCAGGTCGTGGGCGCGATTGCGGTATTGCTGGCGCTGATCTTCTCCAAGTATTTCTACCTTGCCAGTCTGGTCAGTTATTACACGTTTTATCTGATCGAGCACTTTGGCGTGTCCGTGCAAAGTGCACAATTGCACTTGTTCTTTTTTCTCGGAGCAATCGCGCTCGGCACCCTGGTAGGCGGTCCGGTCGGCGATCGCATCGGCCGCAAGTACGTGATCTGGGTGTCGATCCTGGGCGTGCTGCCATTCACCCTGCTACTGCCGCATGCGGATCTGTTCTGGACCAGCGTGCTGACCGTTGTGATTGGGTTGATTCTTTCGTCGGCGTTCTCGGCGATCCTGGTCTATGCGCAGGAACTGCTGCCCGGCAAGGTCGGCATGATCGCCGGCCTGTTCTTCGGTTTCGCGTTCGGCATGGGCGGCATTGCGGCCGCTGTGCTCGGCCAGATCGCGGATGCGAACGGCATCGAGTTCGTCTACAGGATCTGCGCATACCTGCCGGCGATCGGATTGCTCACGGTGTTTCTGCCCGATTTACACAAGCGTGGCCTGCGCCAGCGCGTCGCGGACCGTTAGGCGGGGCGACGCCATGCCTGCAGCGGATGTACAGCGCGATCAGGTCGATGTTCTCGTCGTCGGCGGCGGCATCAACGGCGTGGCGATCGCTCGCGATGCGGCCGGACGCGGCCTCTCGGTGCTGCTGTGCGAGCAGGACGATCTGGCCGCGCACACCTCGAGCGCGAGCAGCAAGCTGATCCACGGCGGCCTGCGCTATCTGGAACAGTACGAGTTCGCCCTGGTCGGCAAGGCACTCGCCGAGCGCGATGTGGTGCTCAATTCCGCGCCGCATATCGTGCGGCCGCTGCGCTTCGTGCTGCCGCACGAGCCGCATCTGCGCCCCGGGTGGATGATCCGCGCCGCGCTGTTGCTCTACGACAATCTCGGCCGCCGGCGCGCGCATTCGCTGATTAACTCGCGCCGCGTCGACCTGCGCGAACACGTGGCCGGCGCGGCGCTCAAGCCGCAGTTCGACAAGGGTTTCATCTATTCCGATGCCTGGTGCGACGACGCGCGCCTGGTCGTGCTCAATGCGCTCGATTCGGCGGCGCGCGGTGCGCAAATCCTCACGCGCACGCGTTGCGAGCAGGTACGGCGCACGGACGCCAGCTGGATTGCGCAGCTGCGTGGTGCCGCCGGCGACGTGCGCCAGATCCAGGCACGCGCGCTGGTCAACGCGACCGGACCGTGGGCCGCGAGTTTTCTCGACGATGTCGCGAACGTGCCGCACCAGCATGCGCTACGTCTGGTCAAGGGCAGCCATATCGTCGTCAACAAGCTTTACGATCACGCGTATGCGTATACATTTCAGCAAAGCGACCGGCGCATCGTGTTCGCAATTCCGTTCGAACGCGACTACACCCTGATCGGCACGACCGATACCGAGTTTGCGGGCGCGCCCGAAGCGGTTGCCATCGACAGCGGCGAGATCGACTATCTGTGTGCCGCCGCGAGCCGCTATTTCGCGCGTGCGGTCGTGCCGGCCGACGTGGTCTGGAGTTACAGCGGCGTGCGCCCCTTGCTCGAAGACGAAAGCAGTGCGGCGGCCGACGTCACCCGCGATTATCTGCTCGATTGCGACAACGCTGCCGGCGCGCCGCTGCTCAACGTGTTCGGCGGCAAGATCACGACGCACCGCAAGCTCGCCGAGGAAGCGCTCGACTGGCTCGCGCCGGCGCTCGGCAACACCCACGCGGCATGGACCTCAGCCGGGGACGTGCGTCTGCCGGGCGCCGAGTTCGCTGACCGCCGCCGCATTGACGCCGGGTTCGATGCCTACCTGCACCAGGTCGTGCAGCGTTTTCCGTGGCTGCCCGGCGGCCTGGCCTTGCGCTATGCACGCGCCTACGGAACGCGGGTGGACAAAGTCATCGGCAACGCCGGCCGGCTCGCCGATCTCGGCGAAAATCTCGGCGCCGATCTGTACGCGGCCGAGGTCGATTATCTGGTGCGCGAAGAATGGGCGCGCAGTGCTGACGATATCCTCTGGCGGCGCAGCAAGCTTGGGCTGCGCATTGGCGAGCAAGGCCGCGAGCGGCTCGCCGCATTCTTGAGTGGCAGCCGAACGCCGTGAGCGAATACATCCTCGCGATCGACCAGGGCACGACCAGTTCGCGCGCGCTGCTGTTCGACCATGGCGGGAATGTCGTGACCCACGCACAGCGCGAGTTCACCCAGCACTTTCCGCAACCGGGCTGGGTCGAGCACGACGCGCTGGAAATCTGGACCAGCGTGCAGGCGTGTATCGCCGAGGTGTTGGCGAGCGAGGCCGCGCGCGCTGGACACATCGCCGCGATCGGCATCACCAACCAGCGTGAGACCACGGTGGTCTGGGACCGGCAAACCGGCAAACCGATTTACCATGCGATCGTCTGGCAGTCGCGGCAGACGCGCGCGATCTGCGATGCGCTGATCGCGGCCGGTCACGATGCGCTCGTGCGGGCGCGCACGGGACTACTGATCGATGCGTATTTCTCTGCGACGAAAGTAAAGTGGATTCTCGATCATGTCGACGGCGCACGCGCTCGTGCGCAGCGCGGTGAACTGTTGTTCGGCACGATCGACAGCTGGCTGGTGTGGAATCTTACCGGCGGGCAGGTACATGTCACCGACTACAGCAACGCTTCACGCACGTTGCTGTATGACATCCATGCGCAGCGATGGGACGAGGCACTGCTCGCATTGTTCGACGTCCCAGCGGCGATGTTGCCGCAGGTGCGGCCGTCGAGCGAACTTTACGGCTATGCGACCCAGCTCGTGCCGGGGCAGAAACTGCCGATCGGCGGTATCGCCGGCGACCAGCAAGCTGCGCTGTTCGGCCAAGCCTGCTTCAAGCCGGGCATGGCGAAGAACACGTATGGCACCGGCTGCTTCATGCTGATGCATACCGGCGAAAAAGCGGTGACGTCGAAGAACGGCCTGCTGACGACGATCGCCTGGGGCATCGATGGCAAGATCGAATACGCCCTCGAAGGCAGTATCTTCGTCGCCGGCTCGGTCGTGCAGTGGTTGCGCGATGGCCTCGGCTTGATCGCAGCCGCCGCCGAGTCAGAAACACAGGCGTGGAGCGTATCGAGCAATGAAGGCGTCTATATCGTTCCGGCGTTCGTCGGTCTCGGTGCGCCGTATTGGCGCAGCGATGTGCGCGGCGCGATGTTCGGCCTGACCCGCGGCACGCGCAAGGAGCACCTCGTGCGCGCGGCGCTCGAATCGATGGCCTATCAGACGCGCGATGTACTCGAGGCGATGCGCGCGGATGCGGACATCGCGCTCAACACGCTGCGCGTCGATGGCGGTGCGATCACGAACGATTTCCTCGCCCAGTTCCAGGCCGATATCCTCGACGTGGCGGTGCAGCGCCCGCGCTGCACGGAGACCACGGCACTCGGTGCCGCTTATCTCGCCGGACTTGCCGTGGGTTTTTGGCGGGATCGTGATGAGATCGCGCGGCAATGGCACGCCGGACGCAGCTTCATGCCGGCAATGGCAGAGAGTGAACGCGAAGCGCTTTACGCCGACTGGAAGCGCGCGGTCGGGGCGACGCTGGAGTTTCGGATTCGATGAGATCCTGTTTTGCCCTATCCGCATCCGCGCGCGCATTGATCTTGCTTGGCGCTTGCCGGAGGGTTCAGTCGAAGCATCTATCTTGTCAGCGCTTCATCGAATTGAAGAACTCATCATTCGACTAGGTGTTCTTCATCTTGTCGAGCATGAATTCCATCGCCGCTAGTTCATCCATCGGATGCAGCAGTTTGCGCAGGATCCAGATTTTCTGCAGCATGTCCGGCTCGATCAGCAACTCTTCGCGGCGGGTGCTGGAGCGGTTGATGTTGATCGACGGATAGACACGTTTTTCCGAGATACGCCGGTCCAGATGCACTTCCATGTTGCCGGTACCCTTGAATTCCTCGTAGATCACCTCGTCCATCTTCGAGCCGGTTTCCACCAGCGCGGTGGCGATGATGGTC
>JANXVS010000316.1 GCA_025351555.1 Pseudomonadota bacterium
GTGGCTATTCGCGCTTTCAATCAAATTGTACACTCCCCCCGGTCGCGTCCGAAAGTTGGTGGAAATTGTTAGAAGCGCGTCTCCAG
Source organism: Pseudomonadota bacterium (assembly GCA_025351555.1). Lineage (GTDB taxonomy): Bacteria > Pseudomonadota > Gammaproteobacteria > Xanthomonadales > Rhodanobacteraceae > Rudaea. The sequence continues at coordinate 87 of JANXVS010000316.1, forward strand.
CAATTCGATCATCCTGAAATCTAGGCAGCGCGGTCAAGTTCGAGTTCGCGCGGCCGCTCGTGCAACGCTTGCCATCCGTCGACCTTGCGCAGCACGATCTGCCCGCCGGCGAGCAGTGCCCAGAACAGCATGCACGCTGTCTCCTGGCAAGGTAGTACGCACTGGATCTTGATCCGGCGCCGGAACTCTTCATGCAATCGCTCGATCGCATTGCTGGTGCGAATCGATTTCCATTGCACGTCCGGATAACGCAAGAACGTGAACAACCGATCGCCGGCTTCCTCCAGGCTATCAGCCACCGCGCGGCACTTGAGCTTCCATTTGCGCAAGAACGCACGGCGCTTGTTCTGCACCTGAGCCACCGTCTTGGCGTAGATCATGTCGGTGTAATCGGCACCGATCTCCTCGTGCAGTTTCTTCGGCGCGTGGGCCAGCAGGTTGCGATGCTTGTGCACCGTGCAACGCTGCACCGGAATCGCCGGCCACAACGCCGCCAGCGCCGCTTCCAATCCCTTGCCACCGTCAATGATGAGCAGGGCCGGTGGACGCATCCCTCGCTGCAGCAGATCGTCCAGTACTTCGCGCCATGCCGCTTGGCTCTCGCCACCCATCGCACGCATCGACAACACGACCTTCTGTCCATCCGCGCGCACGCCCATCACCACCAGGATCGACAGCGTCGTCGCCTTGCGGTCCAGGCGTACCTTGACCACCGTCCCGTCCAGGATCAGGCGCACGATCGGTTCTGCGGACAGATCGCGCCGACTCCATGCGACAAAGTCCGTCTGCACCTTGCGCCAGGCACGGCTGACCGTGTCCTTGCTCACCGCGCCGCCAAACAACGAACCCAGTGCACGGCGAACCCGGCGGGTGTTCACGCCTGCCAGATACGCATTGGCGATCAGCGCCAGCGCCGCCGGCGTCAAGCGTCGGTACCGTGGCAACAGCGCGCTCTTGAACTCGCGTTGCGTCCCATCGCCGTCAACCACCCGAGCGCGCGGCACTGCCACCCTCATCCGCCCCATCGTGCTCACCAGTTCGCGCGACCGGTGTCCGTTGCGGTGACCATTCGCGCCACCCTGCCGGCCGTAGCGCAAACGGCCTAACGCGTGAGTGACTTCCAGCTCCAGCAGATCACGCAAGTAATTCTGCACGCCGTCACGCAGCGCCTGTTCCAATGGATCAATCCAATCGTCCAGCATCGCAACCGGACCTACTGCAGTGTTATCTTTGCTCATGGCGTAGTCTCCTCGGCGTTTGCTGACGCCGTTGTTTGGTTGGTTTCAAACTTGAGACTACGCTTCCTTCAAATTTCCACCACGTTTGCTACACGACCCTCCCCCCAGGCTTTCCATGCAAAGGCACGCTGCCGCCACCAAACGCAAATTCTGAGTAGCGATCAGATCGATTCTCGGGGGGACGATCGGTACCAGCACGCGCAATGGAGAATGCGCTACGAAAAATACGTCCTCAAAACTTGATTGATTCGCTCAGTAGACCAACGGATTAAAAGTCCTGGCCAGAAATAGGCAATATCAACGACCGTTTGACCCTGTCGCGGGCGCACTTTGGTGGTTACTTGAAATCCGCGGTGATCCCTATCGGCCCGGCGACGAGGCCGAGCCTGTGATCACACTGATGTACCCAGGCGAAGAATAGATCGGTTCCTCCGCTTCGAGGGGCCGCAAGGCGCCTCGCTTTTTGAAGGGACACGATCATCGTGCAGGCAATCGCTGGATTGCGATTGCCTGCTGCGGTCCATATCTACGCAGCGCAGCAGCCGCGCAGCAAGCTACCTCGCATTTGTCGGAACAAATGCAGGTAGCTTGCTATGGGTGAATCACTTATTCAGGTGTGCGTCGATCAAGCTGCGCGCCGTTTTCGCGATCGCCGCGATTGGGCCTGAATTGTGCGGAAAGGTCAGGCGCGTGTGAGCCTCCTTTCAACAGTCAGCGCATCGCCGAGCACGTCGGGTTCGCGCGCACCGATCTCGCGCGCCAGCTTACGCAGTCGGCGGCGAATCTTGGTCTTGTATTCCTGCACGATGCCGCCAAGCAGAGTGTTGTCTTCAGCGATCTCCACAGCAGCATTTGCAAGCGCGCAGCCGCGGCCGGTTCGGCACTCCGCATCGGTCTTAGC
>JANXVS010000341.1 GCA_025351555.1 Pseudomonadota bacterium
CATCGCCTTCCAAAAGAAAACAACCAAGGTCTTCACTACAGCCAGTTTCGCCTTTTTTCTCGCACATCCTCCCTTGCGACCCAATGCGTTACAAATTGCGCTGCATGAAAATCGACGGCGAATCCGCTAAGTTGGGCTAGCATCAGTCGTCTGGGAGCTACCATAGCGATCCACTAGGCAAACGCCATGAACATACGATCGATATCGCGCGCATTGCCATTGTTTGGTGCCGCGCTGATCTGGTTGCTGGTCGCGGCGGCTGCAGTGGCAGCAACGGATTCCCTGCCATCATCGGATGCGATGGCGCCAGATGCGATTATCACGGTGCCGCTCGCCGACACTGACATCTTGCCGACAGAATATAACGGCGATCTGCGCGACCTGCAGCAAGTCACCTACTCGGTGCCGCGCTACCTGCATATGTGGAATGACTTTGCAGAACCGCGCAGCTTCAAGCCGCCCGTTGTCGGAACCAACGAACCCGCAGCAGCGGTAATTTCGCTCGCGCCGATGCCGGCGCCGAGCAAAAACTTTGCCGGCATCGGTTTTAGCGATAGCGTACCCGGAACGACTCATCAAGCTGGATTCGGATGGCCGCCTGACACCAATGGCGACGTCGGCCCGACCGTCTATATCCAGGCGGTCAACGACACTTTCGGCATCTTTGATAAAGCGACCGGCAGTCGGGTGACGGCGTTCACCGAAGATCAACTGTGGAGCGTGTCCGGCCTGCCTTCGAGCAATCCGTGCTTCAGCAACAATCAAGGCGATCCAGTCGTTCTTCACGATGGGTTGGCTGATCGCTGGATACTCACCAACTTCGGCTTTGCCGTGGATGGCGGCGGCAATCCGGTGGCGCCGTTCTATCAGTGTATCGCCGTATCCAAGACCGGCGATCCGGTCGGCGGCGGCTGGTGGTTCTACCCGGTGCAGATGGATACCGGCGGAGCCGGCAAGCCGCCAGCCAACACCTTCAACGACTATGGCAAATTCGGCGTGTGGACAGACTGCCTCTACGAGGGCGCGAATGGGTTCAACAACGCCACCGGCAATTACGCCGGAGCGATCTTCGCCGCATTCAGCCGCACGGCGATCTTTGCCGGGCAGGCCCTCAGCAGTACCAATAGCTCGATCGGGTTTATCTGCTCTGGTACAGATGTGAACGGTTGCACGGGCCCGTTCACCATGATTCCGGCAAATCTGCTCGGCATCAGTGCGGCGTCTCAGCCACCTTCCGGAACGCCGGAATATTTCATCGACGAGTCAAACTCAGCCTTTGCTTTCGACGTGCGCAAGTTCGTGCAGGGCGCCACTGTTTGCGGTGCCGGTTCTACGCTGGGTGCGTCCACGACAGTGACTCAGACGAGCTACCTCTATAACGCCAATGATTACGTGCCCCAGAAGAACACCACCAACAAGCTCGATCCGCTCGAAAATCGGCTGATGCAGAAGGTGCAGTATCGCAAGGTCGGCAGTGCGGAATCCTTGTGGGTCGTACATACCGTCGGCGACGGCACCACGACCACGGCGCAACCACAGTGGGCGCAGATCAATGTCACCAACAAGACGATTGCGACCACGCCGGTGCAGCAGCAGATTTATGCCCCCGACACCACGTTGTATCGCTGGATGGGCAGCTTGGCGGTCGATGGCCACGGCAATATGGCGCTGGGCTACAGCACCTCGTCCGCGACGGCTTTCCCGAGCATCGCCTACTCCGGTCGATTGGTAGCGGACACGCTGAATCAGCTTCCGCAGAGCGAAACCCCACTGGTCGCTGGCGCAGGTTCACAGACGAACAAAGATAGCAGCAACACGTTTATTTCCCGCTGGGGCGACTACTCGGCGATGAGCATGGACCCTGCCGACGACTGCACATTCTGGTACACCAACGAGTACTACGACACGCAGGCCCACGGCACTGCCGGCAACTGGCAAACCCGGATCGGCGCGTTCAGGTTCCCGGGTTGCATCGGCCCGGCAACGAAACTTGAATTCAGCGTGCAGCCAAACAGCACGTATGCATCGGGCGGGACGATCACGGTGAAAGTGAGCGTGGAGGATTTCAACGGCAATGTGGTGACGAGCGATACATCGGCGGTGACGCTTGCGCTGAGCGGTGGTACGGGCGGCGCCGTCCTGAGCGGCACGAAGACGGTGAATGCGGTTGCGGGCGTAGCAACGTTCTCCAATCTGTCAGTCGACAAGATAGGCACGAACTACGTGTTGAATGCGACCGACGGCAGCCTGACCAGTACGGCGAGCACGGCGTTCAACATCACCGTCGGCGCCGCCAAGACGGTAACGTTCACGACGCAGCCGGCGACGAACAGCAATGTCGCTGCGGGGGCAACGATCCCGTTGGTGGCACATGTCGTGGATGTTGGCGGCAACCCGGTACCCAGCCAAAGCATCACCCTGTCGATCTTGAACAACGCCGGCAGCTCGACGCTGTCGGTGACGACGAACCCTGTGGCGACGAATGCGAGCGGCGACGCGACGTTCGCGAACGTATCGCTGAACAAGGTCGGCACCGGTTACACACTGAAGGCAACCGACACCACTACGCTGGCGGCAACACCGGCGACGAGCAATGCGTTCAATATCGTGGCAGGCGCGGCGACGAAGCTGGTGTTCACCACGCAGGCAACCAACGTGAACGCCGGTCATGCGCTGAATACGATTGGCGTACAGGAAGAAGATGCCTTCGGCAACTTCGTCAATGGCAACGGCAACGTCGATTTCACTGTGCCGGCCTGCGGCGGCAGCATCGATCTGGGCAGTGCAGTGATGGTCAACGGCGCAGCCAGCCTGACTTCGAGCAAGCGTTTCTACACCGTGACCAGCAATCTCCACGTGACCGCCACGGCGACGGCGGCCAATGGCACCAGTACAGCGTTCAGTGTCGTGGCGGGCGATATGCTCTTCAGTGACAGCTTCGACGGCTGCCGTCTGTAAGTATCAGCCCGGCATCATCCAGCGGGTTTGGGCTGCAGGATTGCTTTCGCGTCTGGTATTGTTGCGGCAATCGCGCGCAGCCGCGCCTCGCGCAAGGCGGCGCCGAGTTCCGGGCCGCGCAGGCCCTGATCGAACAGCGGCTGCGCCTTCGCCTCCATTGCTTTGTGGAAAAGTTCCAAAAGATACTTGGCCTGCGGATAGTCGCTCTCAGCCATGCCTCCGCGGCCTCGCTTGTCGGCCTCGCAGGCCAGCAGGAATGGCGGCAGGCGCTCGGGTTTGCGCAAGGCATCGAGTTTCTCGAACAACTCCAGCACCGTGTTCGCGCGCAAATCGAACGCCGTATGCGCGAGCAGATGCAGGCGGCAGACCAGTTCCGCGAGCGCCGCGTATTCGGCCGGTACTTTCAACCGTGTCGCCAGCGCGCGCAGGGGCGCGATGCCGGCGTGTTCATGGCCGCGATGACTAGGCAACTCGTCTTTTGGCGTCAGCGCCTTGCCCAGATCGTGGGTGAGCGCGCACCAGCCGATCAGGGCGTCGCCCGGCGCCAGCCGCGCGGCCATGTCCAGCACCATGCCGACATGCACGCCGGTGTCGATTTCAGGATGATATTCTGCGCGCTGCGGTACGCCGTAGAGCGCATCGACTTCCGGCATCAACACGACTAGCGCTCCGCAGTCGCGCAGGCTTTGCAGAAATGCACTCGGCGTTGGCTCGGCTAACGCCTTGCGTGTTTCGGCCCAGACGCGCTCCGGTACGAGGTGATCCACTTCGCCGCTTTGTACCATCGTCTGCATCAGCGCCAGAGTTTCGTCGGCCACGCGAAAACCCTGCGACGCAAAACGCGCGGCAAAACGTGCCACGCGTAACACGCGTACCGGATCTTCGGCGAACGCGGGTGAAACATGGCGCAGCACTTTGTCGCGCAAATCATTTGCGCCGCCGAACGGATCGATCAAGGCACCGTTCTCGTCTTCGGCGATCGCGTTGATGGTCAGATCACGCCGGCGCAAATCATCTTCCAGACTGACACCCGGATCGGTGTCAAAGGCAAACGCGTGATAGCCGCGGCCGGTCTTGCGCTCGGTGCGCGCGAGCGCGTATTCCTCGCGGGTTTGCGGGTGCAGGAATACCGGGAAATCCTTGCCGACCGGCTTGTAGCCCAGGCGCAGCAAGTCATCCGGCGTGGCGCCGACGACAACGTAATCGCGATCCCTGACCGCAATACCGAGCAGGCGATCGCGCACGGCGCCGCCGACGAGATAAGTCTTCATGCGCGCATTATGCGCGAGCCTTGACGCCGACGCGAAGCTCGCGGCTTCACGTTTTGTGCATGCGCGGGTGCATAATGTCGCGCGCTTTCGCTGGGGCGGGAAATGTCGAAAATGAAAAACACGCTCGTTGCGCTGGCCTTGCTGGGCTTGGTCGGTTGCGCGGGGACGATGGAAAAACCCACGCCGCCAGCGCCTGGCGCCCAAGCCAACGATGCGTTGTATCGTGCGCTCGGCGGCACCGAGGGCATCACTCGCGTAGTCGATACGTTTTTACAGCGTATCAATGCCGATGCCCGCATCAATACACTGTTCCGCACCGTCGATCACGACGATCTGCGCCGGCTGGTGATCGAGCAGTTGTGTGCGGCAACCGGCGGGCCGTGCAAATACACGGGCCGCAGCATGGAAGAGGCGCACAACGGCCTGAACCTGACCGAGGCGGATTTCAAGGCCTTTGTCGACGACCTGATCGCGGCGATGAATCAGCTCAAGGTACCCAAGTCGAATCAGAAGAAGTTGCTTGCGCTACTGGCGCCGATGAAGCCGCAGATCGTGGGGCAATAGTCAGCGTTGAGGGCTGACAACTGCAGGCTGAGCGCTCTGAGTTTTTGGTGTCGCTGGCACTGCGGCAGCTCTCGCAGCTTCTGTTGGCGTCGCCGCAGCAGGACACACGACCGCTTTGCGCGCAGCGTCGTCAGCCGGCGGGGTATAAGCCTGGCCGATTCGCTGCAGGCGCGATGCCAGGGATTGCACGCTGCCGTGCAGGCGCCAGTCGTAGATGACGCTGAACGCAAGCACGCGGGCGACGTATTCGCGCGTTTCCTTGTACGGGATCGTTTCGATGAAGAAGTCCGGTTCCAGTGAGTCGCGTGCATCGATCCAGCGTCCGACCGGATCGGCGCCGGCGTTGTAGGCGGCGGTCGCCAACCACGGGCTGCCATCGTAGTGCAGGGCCATGTTGCCCAGGTAGCGGGTGCCGAGGCGGATGTTCAGATCCGGATCGAACAGGTCGGCAGCGCCGGAAAATGATACTTTTTCCACTTTTGCCAATTGTCTGGCGGTGCCGGGCAAGAGCTGCATCAAGCCCCAGGCATCGGCGCCGGATTTGGCGTCGGATGTCCAGGCGCTTTCCGCGCGGATGATCGCATAGGCCCAGGCCGGATCGATGCCGGCGGCGTGCGCATCGCGCTCGATCTGTGCACGTCGCGCCAGCGGGAAACGCAGATCGTACAGGTGCAGATCGTCGCCCTGGTTGAGCGTGTACACCGCGCGGTCGTACCAGCCCAGGCGCGAAGCAATGTCCGCGGCGAAACGGCGATCTCGTGGGTCCAGTTGCGGCAGCGTGTAGTCCCACTCGCGTCGCGCTTCGGTCAGACGATTGAGCGCGAAGAACTCGAATGCGCGCGCAAGCCCGGGGCGTTTGCGCAGTGCATCTTCTTGCGCTTTGTCTGCGTCAACCTGCGTCGGGCAGATCGTGTACGGCTGCTTGAGCCAGTCCGCGGCGAGAAAACCGTGGAAATTTGCTTCTTGCGCGACGGACTGGAAAACCGGCGTGGCCTCGTCGCTGCGATCGAGTTTGACCAGCACGCGTGCACGCAAATAGCGCCAGCGCGCGTCGGCTTGTTGCGCTGGCGACATTTTTTCCAGCGCGACGAGTGCAGTCTTCCAGTCCTGCGCTGCCAGCGCGAGCCGCACATGCCACTCGCGCGCAGCATCGTCGGCCGCGTCTGCAGGCAGCGCGTTCAATCGAGCCAGCGCATCCGGCGCATAGCTTGATGCGCGATACACCGCGATCACGCGCAGAATGCGGCCGCGCTGTTCCGCATCAAAATGAAAATGTGTCGCGAGCTTTGCCCACTGCGTTTCGGCGGTATCGCTGTCGCGGCGGGCGAGTCGCTCGAATGCCAGAGCCAGCGCGCCGCGCACGCGCGGTTTGTCCGGCCACGCCGATGACTGCGTCATCGCCGCGGCAGGATCGCGCAACGCCAGCGCCATGCGTTCGGCGGCGGTGCGTTCGTCGCCATCGAACAGGCCGGCCAGTGTGGCGACCAGTTCTCCGTGAGCCGCGCCAGCCGCCAGATCGATGCGTTGCCAGATCAGCGCGGGCGTCAGCTTGCCTTGCTGCCGGGCCCAGGCGACCGCCGCATCGCAGGCCACAGGAAGCGCGGTTGCGGACAGCCACAGGGGTGCGACATCGTGTTCGAAATCTGGCGTCTGGCCGACTGCGATGCGTGCTTGCAGCGCGTCGCATTGCAGTTCCTTGCTGCGCGTAGTGTCCACATACAACGTCAGGAAATTCTTCCAGTCACCATGTTTGGCGAGCTCGAGCAGGAAGGCTTCGCGCAGGGTTTGCGCTGGCAAGCTGTCCGGCCATGCAGCGAGGAATTTTTCCACCTCGTCCGACGTGAGCTGCGGCAACTTCTTCTGCAATCCCGCCAGTTCCAGATACGGATATAGCGGATAGCTTTCCAGACCCATCGCCAGCTTGCGCCAGGCATCATCGGGGCCGTGCCGGGCCACTTCCCAGACCAGCGGGAAGCGGCCACGCTGTAGCGCAAGTTCGTCGGAGCCGGGCGTGGCCGCGCTGGCGCAGGTGACGGCAAGCGATCCGATTAGACAAAGCGCGCTCTGAAACAGGCGAAGAACCATGGTCATCGTGGGGCCGGGCGACGCCCCAGTGTAGCCGATTGACTAGCAGAAACTGTGCCTGTTGGCACCCTAGCCAAAGGTTTGCAGCTGTGCCATTATCACGCCGGTTTTACAAAATCTTTACACAATCGGCAGCGGGGAACGTGCGCCGAGTCAACACCGGATTTTCACCTGAATCTTCACCCGAGGAGGCAATCGCATGACCCATGTACGCCGTCATTTACTCGCTGCCAGCATTTCGGCCGCCGTTGGCGGACTGATCCTCGCATCAGTCGCCGCTCCCGTGTTCGCCCAGAACAAGACTGGCGACGACGCGCAAAAACTCGAAGCGATCGAAGTTACTGGTTCGCGCATCAAGAAGGCCGAAGTCGAAGGTCAGACGCCGGTCATCACGATCAGCGCCAAGGATATCGAGCAGAGCGGACTGGGCTCGATCGGCGACGTGATCCAGCAATTATCGGTTAGCGGCTCATCGCTCAACACCAAATTCAACTCGGCTGGCAACTTCGGTTTCGCGCCGGACGGTTCCGGCGTGGGTTCGGGTTCCACCACGATCTCTCTGCGCAACCTGAATCCGAAGCGCACCTTGATTCTCGTCGATGGTCTACGCTGGATCAACGAATCGTCCGCCTCGGGTGTGTCTGCCGCGGTCGATCTGAACACGATTCCCGCCGGCATTGTCGAGCGCATTGAAATCCTTACCGACGGCGCCTCGTCGCTGTACGGGTCGGATGCGATCGCCGGCGTGGTCAACATCATCACCAAGAAAGCACAGGATGGCGCCGCGCTGCACGCCTATTACGGCGATTATTCCGTGGGCGACGGCAAGACCTATTCCGGCGACATCTCGTTCGGCGGCAAAGGCGATCGCTACAGCTTCTTCGTCGATATCAGTCATTACAAGCAGAATCGCATCAGTTCTGCTGACTTCGCTCAAGGCAGCGCCGAGTGCGTCCCCGGCACGGGCTTGGCCAACTGCAGTTCGGCCACGCCGTTCACGCGCGTGTTGTTCGATACTCCCGGAGGTGTCGATTTCGGTGGTCTGTGTCCCGGCGGCTTTTGCAGCATCACTTCCAATGGCGTTGCCCCTGCCGGTGGCGTGCAGAATTTCCCGAGCGGATATCACCACTTCACCCGCGCAGATCGCTTCAACTTCGCGCCGTACAACCTATTGCTGACGCCGTCGGAGCGCACGGGTTTCTTCGCCCAGACCGACTACAAAGTCACCGACAACGTCAATTGGTACATGAAGGGTCTGTACAACACCCGTAAATCGACCAATCAGGCGGGGCCGGAACCAATTTTCCTTGGTCAGGCGTTCTGCTTCCTGATTGACCGTTGCTACGGCGTCGGCGTGGACAAGACCAACCCATTCAACCCGTTCGGTTTCACGCTTGACTCAAACAGCCCAGATTTCGGCCTCGGCCGCCGCCCGATTGAGGGTGGTCCGCGCATCTTCAGCCAAACCGTGGACACGCGTTATTTCGCCACGGGCCTGACCGGCAACTTCGGCGCCTGGAATCGCAACTTCAACTGGGATGTGAATCTGGTGCGCGCCGACAACGATGCCACCCAGGATGTGACCGGCACCTACAATATTGCGCATATCGCCGAGGGCATCGGCCCGTTGTCGATCTGCGCGGCTGATCCGACCTGCGTACCAGTGAACTTGTTCGGCGGTCCGGGCTCGCTCACGCCTGCCATGCTCAACTACATCCTCTACCACGAGCACGACACCAGTCATCAGTCTCTGGGCGTGTTCACCGCAAACATTTCGGGTGATTTGTTCCAGTTGCCCGCCGGCTCGCTCGATTTCGCTGCGGGTTACGAATATCGCGATTTGACCGGAAAATATCAGCCCGATGCAGTCGTCGTGGCCGGCGATTCCAACGGCGTACCCTCCAAGCCGACCGCCGGTAGCTACAACGTCGACGAGGTCTACATCGAGTTGAACGCGCCGCTCGTTGCCGATGCGCCATTTGCCAAGCATTTGGATCTGAGTCTGGCCACGCGCTATTCGGATTACTCGACCTTCGGTGGTACCACCAACAGCAAGCTTGGTTTCCGCTGGCAGTTGAATGACGACCTCACCTTCCGCGGCACCTATGCGCAAGGCTTCCGTGCGCCGTCGATCGGCGAATTGTTCGGCACGCTCTCACGTTTTGACGCCACCTTGAACGACCCGTGCAATCCAGCTACGGCCGGTGCGACGGCTTCGGCTAATTGCCAGACGCTGGGTGTTCCGGCCAACTATGCAGGTCAGTCCAACCCGCAAATCTCGGTGCTGACGGGCGGTAACCAGAACCTGCAGCCGGAAAAATCCAAGAACACCACCTTGGGTGGCGTGTACAGCCCATCTTGGGCCGAAAACACCGCCTGGTCGCAGAAACTGGACTTAGAGCTGACCTACTACCGCATCACGGTCAAGAACGCGATCCAAGCCAAGGACGCGCAAACCTTGCTCGATCGTTGCGCCGCTACGCTCGATCCGGCGTTCTGCTCCTTGCAGTCGCGTAACGGTGCCGGCTACGTCACGTTCCTGAACGATACTCTGGGCAACTTGGGTCGCGTGGAGACCAACGGCTTCGATTTCGGCGTCACCTGGCGCGGACCGGACACTGCTTGGGGCACGCCGAGCGCGAGTTGGCAGAGCACCTATGTCAACAAGTACAACGCAGTCTCGGTTGAGACCGGGTTGTCTGAACCACAGGGCGTTGGTATTGAAGTCAGTGACAGCGGTATTTCGCGCATCCGTTCCACGGCGCGTCTGGGCTGGGCAGTGGGTGACTGGACGGCTTCGTGGGCATTCCGTTACCTGTCGGGCCTGACCGAAGATTGCGCCGGCGCTGGCGGCTTCCCGATTTGCCCCAATCCGGCGTCGGCCAAGTTCCCGGATGGCAGTCACAAGCTGGGTGGCACGACCTACGACGATGTGCGCCTGGCCTGGAAGGTGCCGACCGAACTGCCGTTCACGGTTGCCGGTGGCATCAACAACGTGTTTGCTCATGATCCGCCGGTCTGCCTGTCGTGCTCGCTCAACGGCTACGATGCGTCGAACTACGACCTGCCGGGCCGCTTCTGGTACGTTGAGGCCAGCATCAAGTTCTGATCGATATAAAGTCACTGCAAGAAATCTACGGGCCGCCTCGCGCGGCCCGTTTTATGACCATGGATGGTCGGTATGCCGGTCCGCCGGTGCTCCCGGCACCTGCGGGCACTTCCCACATCCTTGTGGGTCGGCAATGCAGGAGCAATTTTTCGGCGATGGCCATGGATGGCCGGTAGGCCGGCGATGCTAAGCCGTCGCTTGTGGCTTCAACTGCAACGTCGCCGGCAAGCGGATGCGCGCGGCCAGCGGCAGATGATCGGAAACCGGATGCGGCAAGGTCCATAGCCGCTCGATTTCCAGTTCCGACGACGCCAGGATATGGTCGATCGCACGGCGTGGACGCCAGCTCGGGAAGGTATACGGAGACGGCTCGCCCGGCGGCACCAGCGAAGTGCGGCGGAACAGCATCTTCAACTCATCGCTGTGCGTGCCACAGTTCAGGTCGCCCATCAGCACGACACGTTCGTTGTTGCCGATCAACTCGGCGATGAATTCAAACTGGCGCCGGCGCGCGGTTGGACCGAGCGACAAATGGGCGATGACGACGATCAGCGTGTCTTTGCCATGGCCGAAGCGCACCCACAGCGCGCCACGTCCGGGAATGCGTCCGGGCAGTGGATAATCCAGCACCTCGGCAGGTTCCATCCGCGTTAGCAGGCCATTGCTCGAGGCGGCGAACTGCGACACCTTGCGGTTTGGCTGGTGGCTCCAGTAGGCAAAGCCTGCCGCCTCGGCAAGATATTGGGTCTGGTTGAGGAAGCCCGAGCGTATCGAACCGGCGTCGGCTTCCTGCAGGCCGACCAGATCGAAGTCCGCCAGCAGCTTGGCGAAGTTATCCAGATTGCCGCGTTTGCTGCGCGCGGGCAGTACCTGCTTCCAGCTCTGGGTTACGTAGTCACGATAACGGCGCATGCTGCCGCCGGCGAGAATGTTGCAACTAAGCAATTGCAATGGTGGCCGCAGCGCTGATTCCGCGTTCGCAGGCTCAGCGGAGTGGGAATGGGCGGTTGCACACATGGGTACGAGCCTAGGGCGATCGTCCCGCCACCGCAAGCGCCGGCAGTCACGCCAGCGCGTGGGTTTATTTGTGTACTTTTTTCGCCGCCGCTTCCTGCTTCACCAGATCCAGCGCGATCAGCACCATCTCAGGGAAGCCGATACCGTGATCGGGTACCGCAGTCACGCGGTATTTGCCGTCGACGATGAGGGTCGGTGTGGCGTCGACATGCCAGGCGCGCACCAGATCATTGCCGTGCGCCAGATCACCCTCGACCACGAATGAAGTGGCGGTGGACAGGAAGCTACCCGGATTGGCGCCGTAGTTGGCATAGAACAGATTCGCCAGATCCTGGATCGTATGTAGCGGTTGGTGATCACGATGCAGCGCATCGAACAGCGCCTGGTGGGTCTTGTCGAGCAGGCCGAGCGACTTGGCCACATAAAACCCACGCGCGAAGGGTTCCCAGGCAGGCTGGAACGTCGCTGGTTGCAGGGTGAACTGCGCGTTTGCCGGCAGTTTGCCCTTCAGCTCATCGGCGTAAGGCTGGAAATGCGCACAATGGGGGCACGCGTACGAGAAAACTTCGGTGACCTCGATCTTGTCGCCGGTTACCGGCTGCGCCGGCTCGATCAGGAAATAGTCCTGGCCGACCTCAAACTTGCGCTGCGCGGCTTTGGCCGCTTCGTCGGCGCTGCATGCGCTGGTCGCGAACAACGCAGCAACCGTGATCAACAGGTACTTCAGCATCGAAACTCTCCTTGACAACCGCATCGGACTTCGCGCAGACCTCGCAAGTTCAATTACTTGCCGCCAGATTCCTTGCGCACCAGGAACAGGGCCAGTTGCTCGGCCTTGTCCCAGTCGCCACCGGCCGAGGTCGTGGTCAGGCGATATTTGCCGTTGACGATGAGGGTTGGGGTGACGTCGACCCCGGCCGCCTTGATGTAGGCATCGGCCTGTTTCATCTTGGTGTTGATGGAGAACGAGTTTGCCGTCGCGGCAAAATCCTCGGGCTTGATGCCGAAGCGCACAAAGAACTTGGCGACATCCTCGAGCGGGGGCTGCGGGTTTTTCAGCCCGTGCCCATCGCCGTTCATGGTCGCCAGTTCGTGCGTTTTCCACACGGCATCGAACATGGCGTGATGGGTCTTGTCGAGCGGCAGGCCCAACGCCTGGGCGGTAAAGAAAGTGCGCTGAAACAGCGGCCAGTCCTCTGCCGGATTGAACGCTGCCGGAACAAAGTTCATCACCGCATTCGGCGGCAGGCTCTTGGCCAGTTTGTCGATCGCGGCGGCGGAGAAGTTGCAGGCCGGGCAACCGTAGGAAAACACCTCGGTGACTTCAATCTTGTCGCCGGTGGTAGTCGGTTGTGGTGGATCGATCAGGAAATAATGCTTGCCGACATCCCATATTACAGGCACGGGCGCTTGCGCGTGTGCGGCACCGAGCGCGAATGCGCCGGTGATGAATGCAGCAGCGGCGGTGCGAAACAACTTCGGGAGCATTCGATGATTCCTTGGCAGTCGCGCGCCGCGGTCGCGGCGGCGGGAAAAGTACAGAAGTTTATTTCGCCGCCGTACTGCCGGCGTCGGCTGCATGCAAGCCTTCGATATAGGAAGCCAGCGCAGCGATGTCCGCATCGCTCAGACCCATGACCACGGCCGGCATGATCCTGGCTCGATCGTCGTCGCCCCAAGTCTTGCCATCATGCCAGTCCTTGAGCTTGAGGGTGACGTAATCGGCGTACTGGCCGGCCAGCTGCGGATAACCGGCGCCCGGGTTGCCGCGGCCGTCCGGGCCGTGGCAGGCCATGCACGCCGGCACGTTCGCATTCTTGTCGCCGCCGCGATAGAGCGCTTCTCCGCGTGCCACGATTTTTGCGTCAGCCACGCCGGGCAAGGAAACCTTCGTGGGGAAAAAGGCGCCGATGTCATTCATATCCTGCGCGCTTAGAGTGGCTGAAAACCCCATCATGATCGCGCTGTCACGCTTGTGCGACTTGAACATCTCAACCTGGCGCGCAATGTAGCTCTCATGCTGGCCGGCAAGTTTCGGGTATTGCGATGATGCCGGATTGCCGTCCATGCCGTGACAGGCGGCGCACGTGGCGGACTTGGTTTGGCCAGCAGTGGCATCGCCGGGTTTCGCAGTCGGGGTCGCCATGGCCGCGGTCTGTGCCGGATTTGTCGTTTCTTCAAGCCGGCTGTTCGGTGGTATCGATGGGGGCAAGGGGGGTTGCGTCGCGGATTCCGGGATGGCTCGCGCTGGCGGCGGCGGCGCGGGCGGATCGGCCGCCTGAGCCAAGCCTGCACTGAGCAACGCCACGAAACCGATCACATGCGAAAAACTCATGAACTTCACTCCGAACGCTGTCCGCCAAACCCGAAGCGACCAAGATGGCGCAAACCGGGCACATCATACCTAGTCGTACCTATACAATCGCGGAATTATCCCAGTCGTCTCCGGGACGGTCAAACAGCAATGACAACAAAGACCAATCCTTTTCGCAACGCCAGCTTCCTGACGAGCGCCAACGAACCGCGTCAGTTGCCGGCTGACACGGGTGCCGAGATCGCCTTTGCCGGCCGCTCGAATGCGGGAAAATCCAGCGCCCTCAACGTGATCTGCGATCAGATCGGCTTGGCGCGTACTTCAAAAACGCCGGGGCGCACGCAACTGCTCAACGTCTTTGTACTCGACGAAGCGCGCCGCCTGATCGATCTGCCTGGCTACGGTTACGCCAAGGTACCGGAGAAAATGCGCGAACATTGGCGCCAGATGATCGATACCTATCTGCGCGAGCGGCAATCGCTGCGCGGCGTAGTGCTGATCATGGACAGCCGCCACCCGCTCAAGGAATTCGATCAGCAGATGCTCGCGTTCTGCCGCGATATCGACCTGGCCTGCCATATCCTGTTGACCAAATCCGACAAGCTCGGACGCAGCGAAGCCGCGCGCACCCTCGCCGCCGTGCACAAGGAGTGTGCGGCGCAGGGTTGGCCGGCGACGGCGCAGTCGTTCTCGGCGCTGGCAAAGACCGGGTTGGATGAGGCGCGCGCGATCTTGATTGGCTTGCTTGCGGGTTAGCGTCCTCGGCCCCACATCCTGTGTTCCGTTTTTTTTGCGATCATCCGTGATCGCGAAGATCAAACAGCGACGATCCCTAGTCGCACTTTTGGAAGAGCCCATGTCCGGACCCAGCGCTGTCAAGGAAACCCCGATCACGCGCCGCGAGGAACTGGTTGAGTTCCTGGCTTCGGGCGCGCGTCAGGCGGAAAAGTGGAAAATCGGCACCGAGCACGAGAAGTTCGGTTTCCGGCTCGACGATCTGCGCCCGCCGACGTACGAAAGCGAGCGCGGCATCAGCGCCCTGCTCAATGGCCTGACGCGATTTGGCTGGACGCCGATCAGCGAAAACGGCAACGTCATCGCGCTCACGCGTGGCGATGGTTCGATCACGCTGGAACCGGCCGGCCAGCTTGAACTCTCTGGCGGCCAGGTCGATACGGTTCACGACACCTGCTGCGAAGTGATGTGTCATCTGAAGGAAGTCAAAACCGTTGCCGACGAGTTGCAGCTCGGCTTTCTCGGCATGGGTTTCCAGCCGAAATTCAAGCGCGAAGAAATGCCGTGGATGCCGAAGGGCCGCTACGCGATCATGCGCCGCTATATGCCGCTCAAGGGCCAGCTCGGCCTGGACATGATGACGCGCACCTGCACGGTGCAGGTCAATCTCGATGTGGCTTCCGAAGCAGACATGGTCAAGAAATTCCGCGTCGCGCTCGCGCTGCAGCCGATCGCGACGGCGCTGTTCGCCGATTCGCCGTTTACGGAAGGCAAGCCGAATGGTTATCTAAGCTACCGTTCGCACATCTGGACGGATACCGACCCAGACCGGACCGGCATGCTTGATTTCGTGTTCGAGGATGGCTTCGGTTACGAGCGCTACGTCGATTACCTGCTCGACGTGCCGATGTATTTCAGTTACCGCGACGGCAAATACATCGATCTTGCCGGGCGCTCTTTCAAGGATTTTCTCGCCGGCAAATTGCCGGAACTGCCGGGCGCACATCCGACCATGAAGGACTGGGCCGATCACATGACCACAGCTTTCCCCGAAGTGCGGCTGAAAAAATATCTGGAAATGCGCGGCGCCGACGGCGGCCCGTGGAATCGCCTGTGTGCGCTGCCGGCGTTCTGGGTCGGTCTACTTTACGATTCCACCGCGCTCGATGCGGCCTGGGATCTGGTCAAGGATTTCAGCATGGCCGAACGCAACGCCCTGCGCGATGGCGTGCCGAAACACGCGCTGAAACTCACCTTCCGCAACGGCACCGTGCGCGATCTTGCCGAACGCGCGCTGGAAATCTCTGGCCATGGCCTCGCTCGCCGGGCAAAGCTCAACTCCACCGGCGCCAGCGAAGCGGTGTTCCTCGAGCCGATGATCGAATTCGCGCAGGCGAATCAGACCCCGGCCGAGCGCAAATTGGAACTTTTCCACAATGCGTGGAAGGGGAGTGTGGATCCGGTGTTTAGGGAGTTTGCCTACTGAGTTGTGCGTCCTTCGATAAAACAAAAA
>JANXVS010000350.1 GCA_025351555.1 Pseudomonadota bacterium
GCCGGCGCTTGCGTACAGGATCGCGCGCGACGAGCTGATGATCAGCCCGGTGCCGCGGGAATTTTTCCCATTGTGGACAACCGCGGCGACATCGCCGCGCTGCGCGCCGATGCCAGGGATCAGCAAGGGCATGTCGTCGCCAACGATGCGGCGCACCTCGGCCAGTTCTTCTGGATATGTCGCGCCGACCACCAGCGCGCAGTTGCCGCGCGCGTTCCAGTCGCGCGCGACGAGGTGCGCGACGTGCTGGTAGAGCTTGCGTCCACCCACGTCCAATTCCTGCAAATCCCCCGCGCCGGGATTGGAGGTGTGGCAAAGAATCACCACCCCCTTGTCGACGCGATCCAGGAACGGCTGCACCGAGTCGCGGCCCAGATAGGGATTGACCGTAAGCGCATCCGCACTATAGCGATCGAAAGCTTCGCTGGCGTAGTGATGCGCGGTGCTGCCGATATCACCGCGCTTGGCATCGAGAATCACCGGGACGTCCGGGTAATTCTCGTGAATATGCGCGATCAGACGTTCGAGCGCATCTTCGGCGCGCTGCGCCGCGAAGTAGGCGATCTGCGGCTTGAAGCAGCACACCCGATTTGCCGTGGCGTCGACGATATCGCGGCAAAACAGGAAGATCGCGTCCGGGGTGTCGCGCAGTGCGGCGGGAAAGCGCACCGGTTCCGGATCCAGACCGACGCAGACCAGCGAATTGTTGCGCTGCCAAGCCTGCTGCAAGAGTTGAATGAAGCTCATGCGCACATTCCCATTGGTGTGGGGCCAGATGTAATTGAATATGACGGGATTGAGTATGGCGTGGTCGCGTATTTTGTCATGGCATCTGGGCTCGCTGTGCGCGGATCAAGGCAAGATTTTCCTGCAAGGCGCGGTGCTGCGGCAGCCGCCGCAGTGCCTGCGTGAGCAGCAGTTCGGCGCGTTCGCTGTTGCCGCCGTGAAAATTCGCCATGCCGCACAGGTTCATCGCATTGATATCGTCCGGCCACAACGCCAGCGCACGCTCCAGGCAATCCTGTGCCGCCAGGATATCGCCATCCTTGAGATACTGCTGGCCGGTGTGCAGCAGCGCGCCGGGCACGCGCGCCCATTGATCGAACATCGCTGCCCATTTGCGCCGTATCTTTTCGCTAAGCTCACCGCGTTGCGTCACCTTGGCATTGACGCCATGCCCCAAGCCGGACTCGCCCTCGTGTGCATGCCAGATGCAGGTGGCGGCATCCACAAAGTGAAACTCCGTTCGCGTTGCGCAGTTGACAAAGAAGTCGTGATCTTCGTGGATTGAAAAACCCGGATCAAAACGTGCGCCCTCGTCGACCAGGCTGCGATGTAGCAGGGTGGCATTCGGGGTCATCAGGGTTTCATAGTAGAAGCGGATGGCAAAGCCGGCGACGCCGCAATGCCCGGTCAATCGGCCGTCCGCGTTGTGCACTTGGGCGCGCGAATACAGCATGCGTCTGTTGCGCGCGTGTGGAGCCGTCAGCAGCGTCGTCACGTGCTCCGGCAGCAGTTCGTCGTCGTCGTCGAGGAAGTTCAGCCATTCGCCGCGCGCGGCTTCCAGGCAGGCGTTTGCGGCCTCGGGCCGAGGCAGGCGGCGATCGGGTTCGGGAAAAACCATACGCACCGGGCGGCCATAGATCGTGTCGGCCAATGGACGATGCGAACGCCCGCAAGCGGCGACGACAACGATTTCCAGGTTCGGGCACGTCTGCTGTGCGGCCGACTGCAGCGCGCGCTGCAACGTCGGCCGATCCATGCTGCGGATCAGAATAGAAACCAGTGGCTTGTCGGCGGTCATCCCGTCTTGCGCCTGCCTGTCACACCAATTTGCGATACTTGATCCGGTGCGGCTTCGCGGCTTCCTCGCCGAGACGTGCCTTCTTGTCGGCTTCGTATTCTTGGTAATTGCCGGTGTAGAACTCGACGTGCGAATCGCCTTCGAACGAAAGGATATGCGTGGCGATGCGGTCGAGAAACCAGCGATCGTGCGAGATCACCAGGGCACAGCCGGGGAATTCGAGCAATGCCTCTTCGAGCGCGCGCAGGGTTTCGATATCCAGATCGTTCGAGGGTTCATCGAGCAGCAGCACATTGCCGCCATCCATCAGCGTTTTCGCCAGATGCAGACGCCCGCGCTCGCCGCCGGATAATTGCCCGACGATCTTTTGCTGATCGGCACCCTTGAAGTTGAAGCGGCCAATGTAGGCGCGCGATTGCGTTTCGTATTTGCCGATGGTGATGATGTCGGCGCCGCCGGAAATTTCCTGCCACACGGTTTTCGATCCATCCAGTGAATCGCGCGATTGATCGACGAAGGCCATCTTCACGGTCTGGCCGATGACGATTTCGCCAGAGTCGGGTTTCTCCTTGCCGGTGATCATCTTGAAAAACGTGGACTTGCCCGCGCCGTTCGGGCCGATGATGCCGACGATCGCGCCGGGCGGAATCTTGAACGTCAAATCATCAATCAGCAGCCGATCGCCGAAGGCCTTGGAGACATTCTTGAATTCGATGACGTTGTCGCCGAGGCGTTCGCCGGGCGGAATATAGATTTCATTGGTCTCGTTGCGTCGTTGGTATTCGACCGAGTTCAGTTCCTCGAAGCGGTTCAGACGCGCCTTGCCCTTGGACTGGCGTCCCTTGGCGCCCTGGCGCACCCAAGCCAATTCGCGCTGGATCGCCTTGCGCCGCGCGCTCTCGCCGGATTCTTCCTGTTTCAGGCGATCGTCCTTCTGCTCCAGCCACGAAGAATAATTGCCCTTCCACGGAATGCCGCGGCCACGATCCAGTTCCAGAATCCACTCGGCCGCATTATCCAGAAAGTAGCGATCATGGGTGACCGCGACGACGGTGCCGGGGAATTTTTGCAGGAACTGTTCGAGCCACTCCACCGATTCGGCATCCAGATGGTTGGTCGGCTCGTCGAGCAGCAGCATGTCGGGCTTGGACAGCAGCAACCGGCACAGTGCGACGCGGCGCTTCTCGCCGCCGGACAGGGTCTTGATCTTGGTTTCCCACGCCGGCAGGCGCAGCGCATCGGCGGCGACGTCGAGCGTGCGCTCCAGCGCATGGCCGTCATTCGTGGCGATGATTGCTTCCAAGCGATGCTGTTCGGCTGCGAGTTTGTCGAAATCGGCGCCTTCCTCCGCGTACGCGGCATACACGGCATCGAGTTGTGTCTGCGCATCGGTGATGTCGGACACGCCTTCCTCGACGGCCTCGCGCACGGTCTTTTCCGGATCCAGCTGCGGCTCCTGCGCCAGATAGCCGATCTTGAT
>JANXVS010000363.1 GCA_025351555.1 Pseudomonadota bacterium
TTCCACCAGCCGCCAGCTCGATCCGAACGTCATTGGCACCGAGCATTACGACACCGCGCGCCGCGTGCAGGCCACCCTGCAACGCTACAAGGAACTCAAAGACATCATCGCGATACTGGGCATGGACGAGTTGAGCGAAGAAGACAAGGCGACCGTATCACGCGCGCGCAAGGTCGAGCGCTTCTTCTCGCAGCCGTTCCACGTCGCCGAAGTATTCACCGGTTCGCCGGGCAAGTACGTCTCGCTCAAGGACACCATCCGTGGCTTCAAGATGATCGTCGACGGCGAATGCGATCATCTGCCGGAAC
The DNA here is from genome assembly GCA_025351555.1 of Pseudomonadota bacterium. Classification (GTDB taxonomy): domain Bacteria; phylum Pseudomonadota; class Gammaproteobacteria; order Xanthomonadales; family Rhodanobacteraceae; genus Rudaea. The sequence continues at coordinate 309 of JANXVS010000363.1, forward strand.
AGGCGTTCTACATGGTCGGCGGCATCGAAGAAGCATTCGAGAAAGCCAAGACGATGGCGGAAAAGAAGGCAGCCTGACCACGTATAGGATAACGGGATCACGATCATGGCAACCACCATCCGCTGCGAAATCGTCAGCGCCGAGGCCGAAATTTTCCACGGCACGGCAACCCTGGTCGTCGCTACCGGCGACGAAGGCGAACTCGGCATCACGCCGCGTCACGCGCCATTGATCACGCGCCTGAAGCCGGGTCAGGTGCGCGTGATCGCCGAGAACGGCGAGGAACAATTCTTCTACGTTTCCGGCGGCATCATCGAAGTACAGCCGCAGGTCGTCACCGTACTCGCCGACACCGCGATCCGCGCCAAGGACCTGGACGAGAGCGCCGCCAACCGTGCGAAAGAAGCGGCCGAGCGCCTGCTCGCCAATCGCACCGACGCGATGGAGATTGCCCAGGCACAGGTCGAACTGGCGCAGGCAATCGCGCAGCTGCAAGCGATCGAGCGGCTGCGCAAGATGAAACACTGACGGCTGCTTTCGACAGGACTGTTGCAAACGCCGGCCTTGTGCCGGCGTTTTTTATGGCCATGGATGGCCGGTATGCCGAAAACGCAGGAGCAGTTTCCAAGCGCCATGGATGGCGCGAATGCCGTAGTACGGGAGCAATTTTCGGCCAGCGATGGCCAATCCAGTTCAGCCCGCCCACCGCTTCCGGGCTTGACGGCAACCGCAGACGGTGCCAGCATTGTTGAAACTTTCAACAATGGTGAGCGTATGGCTACCGTCAATTTCAGCGTGCCCGACGAGGTCAAGGACGCGTTCAATGTCGCGTTCGATGGCAGGAACAAGAGCGCTATCGTCGCCGATCTGCTGCGTGAAGCGGTCGAGCGTGAGCGCCGGCGGCACGAGCATGTCGCGGCCTGCGATGCGATCCTGCGTCGGCGCGACAAACTCCCACGCGTATCTGCCGCCATTGTGCGCCGCGCCCGCGAGGAAGTGCGCCGCTGATGCGTCTGGTGCTCGACGCCAGCGTTTGCCTGAAATGGTTTTTACCGGAACACGCTCACGAGCCCGATAGGGGCAGCGCGTTTGCGCTGCTCGAAGACGTGCGCAGCGAGAAGATTCGTCTGATACAGCCGCCGGTCTGGCACAGCGAAATCGCTGCAGTGTTGGTGCGCATGCTACCCCGGCACGCACAGCAGATGATAGACGAACTGTTCCACCTGAGCATCGATATCGATGCTGGCGAAATCATCCTGCGCAGCGCCGTAAATCTGGCTTCGCGACTCGACCACCACCTGTTCGACACGATTTATCACGCCGTCGCCATCGAGCATGCGACCACCCTGGTCACCGCCGATACGCGCTATTACCGCAAGGCGCAATCGCTCGGACATATCACCCTGCTCAGTCAATGGCGCTCGACAAGAATCAGCGAAACCCCGGAAAAGTATACGGTGGGCGCATCCAAACGCCGCGCGCCGCGACAGACACGCCGGTGAGCCTGCCCGCAATCCGTCCGCAAAAAGCTCGAACGGTGTCCCCGGTCTGCGTTATCGTAGGCGCATGAGTACGAATCCCCTACATATCGTCGTCCTCGCCGCCGGCGAAGGCAAACGCATGCGTTCGGCGTTGCCGAAAGTGCTGTTGCCGCTGGCCGGCAAACCCATGCTGGCGCATGTCATCGCCACCGCGCGCGAATTGAATCCGGTAAAAATCCACATTGTGTACGGCCATCGCGGCGATCAAGTGCGCGCGGCGTTCGCCTATCAGGCTGATCTGGATTGGGTGCTCCAGGCCGAACAACGCGGCACCGGCCATGCCGTGCAGCTTGCTCTGGCGCAGATTCCCGAGGCCGCGCGCGTGCTGGTGTTATACGGCGATGTGCCCCTGATCCAGGCGGCGACCTTGCGGCCACTGATCGAATCCTCTTTGCCGCTCACCGTGCTGACGGCCGAATTGTTCGAGCCGCGTGGCTATGGGCGCGTGATCCGCGACGGCCTTGGCCAGGTGCGCGCGATCGTCGAGGACAAGGATTGCACCGTTGACCAGCGCACGATCACCACGGTCAACACGGGTATCCTCGCGGCCGACGCGCGTCGCCTGCGCGTGTGGACGCACAATCTGGACAATCGCAATGCGCAAGGCGAGTTATACCTGACCGACGTGTTCGCACAAGCGGCGAGCGAGGCAATGCCAGCAACGATGGTCAGTTGCCGCGACGAGCGCGAAGCATTTGGCGCCAACGATGCCTGGCAACTCGCGCAACTGGAGCGGCAGTATCAACTGCGCCTCGCGCAGGCAGCCTGCGTGCAAGGCGTGCGTCTGGCCGATCCCGCACGTTTCGATCAGCGCGGCGAATTGACCACGGGAGCCGACGTCGAGATCGATGTCGATGTCGTGCTTGAAGGCAAGGTCGAACTCGGTGCCGGCGTGCGCATCGGCCCATTCTGCCGGATCAAGGATTGCCGCCTGGCGCCGGGCACCGAAGTGCGTGCGCATTGCGATCTGGATGGCGTGATCACTCACGGCCCGTGCAACATCGGCCCATTCGCGCGGCTGCGGCCAGGCACCGAACTCGCTGCCGGTGCGCGTATCGGCAATTTTGTAGAAGTGAAAAATGCGGCATTGGGCGAGAATTCCAGCGCCAACCATTTGAGCTACCTGGGCGATGCCAGCATCGGCGCGGACGTCAACATCGGCGCCGGCGTCATCACCTGCAACTACGACGGCGCGAACAAGCACCGCACCACGATCGACGATGGCGCTTTTATCGGCTCCAACAGCGCGCTCGTGGCGCCAGTCACGGTCGGCAAGGATGCAACGATCGGCGCGGGCTCGACCATCAGCGCGAACGCACCCGCAGCCGAACTCACCATCGCGCGCGCGAAGCAGACGACCTTGCCGGGCTGGAAACGCCCGCAAAAAGCCCCGAAATAAGCCGCGGCACGCCAGCGAAGCCGCTAAAATAGACGATCGGTTTCGAGGATAGGCTTATGTGCGGAATTGTCGGTGCCGCCGCGCGGCGCGATGTGGTCGGAACCCTGATCGCTGGATTGAAGGCGCTGGAATATCGCGGTTACGATTCTGCCGGTATCGCGCTGCTAACTGATCACGGCCTGGAACGCGTGCGCACGAAGGGCAAAGTTCGCGAGCTTGAGCAATTGCACGCGACCCGGCCGATTGCCGGGCTCACCGGCATCGCGCATACGCGCTGGGCCACGCACGGCGCACCGAACACAACCAATGCACACCCGATCACCTCGCGCGGCAATGTCGCGGTGGTGCATAACGGCATCATTGAAAACCACGAGGAGTTGCGTGCAGAGTTGAAGGCACTCGGCTACGAATTCGCGACCGAAACCGATACCGAAGTCATCGCCCACCTGATCGAGCACTACCATGCCGCCGGCGCCACTTTGCGCGCAGCCTTGCAGCTGGCGGTTCCGCGCCTGCGCGGCGCCTACGCGATTGCGGCTATCTCCAAACGCGAGCCCGGCCATGTCGTCGGCACGCGCCGCGGCAGCCCGATGGTCGTCGGCCTTGCCGAGGGCGAGCAGTTCATCGCCTCGGATATTCATGCCCTGCTGCCGGTGACACGGCGCTTCATTTATCTCGCCGAAGGCGACGTCGCCGAAGCGACGGTCGATGGTGTACAAATATACGATGAGCACGGCATGGCCGTGGAACGCCCGGTCAAACTGGCTCACTTCGGCGCCGATGCGGTCGAACGCGGTGAATACCGCCACTACATGCTCAAGGAGATCCACGAGCAACCGCAAGCGATCGCGGACACGCTCGAAGGCCGTATCGCTGGCGGCCACATCCTTACCGCCATTTTCGGCGTCGGTGCGCGCGAGCTGCTGAGCAAGACACGCAACGTGCATCTGATCGCCTGCGGATCGAGCTATCACGCCGCCTTGATCGCACGTTACTGGATCGAAAGTCTCGCGGGGATTTCCTGCAATGCGGAAATTGCCTCGGAGTATCGCTATCGCGACGCAGTCGTTCCCGCCGATACGCTGTTCGTTAGCGTCAGCCAGTCCGGCGAAACTGCCGACACGCTGGCCGCGCTCAAACTTGCGAAATCGCGTGGTTATCTCACGACGTTGGCAATCTGCAACGTGCCTGAATCCTCGATCGTGCGCGAATCCGCGCTGTCGCTGATGACGCGCGCCGGCCCGGAAATCGGCGTCGCCTCGACCAAGGCGTTCACGACGCAACTCGTCGCACTTGCCCTGCTTGCGCTGGAAGTTGCGCACCATCACAGCATCGACGTCGCGCGCTACGAAGCCCTGGTGCATCAACTGGAAACGCTGCCGGGCGCGGTGCGCGACGCGCTCGCGCTCGATGCGGAAATCCAGCGCCTGGCAAAACACTTCGTCGCCAAGGATCACGCCCTGTTTCTTGGCCGTGGCACCCAGTACCCGATCGCGATGGAAGGCGCGCTCAAGCTCAAGGAGATTTCCTACATCCATGCCGAGGCGTATCCAGCCGGCGAACTCAAGCACGGGCCGCTCGCGCTGGTCGATGAAAACATGCCGGTGATCGCGGTCGCGCCGAACGATCACCTCTTGGAAAAGCTCAAATCCAATCTCGAAGAAGTGCGCGCGCGTGGTGGGGAACTCTACGTGCTCGCCGACTCCGATGTCGCCGCGCATATGCCAAAAACTGACAGTGGTCATTTGCTCGCCCTGCCGCCCTGCGGCGAACTGATCGCGCCGATCGTGTTCACCATCCCGCTGCAACTGCTCGCCTATCACGTTGCCGTACTGCGCGGCACCGACGTGGATCAGCCGCGCAATCTGGCGAAAAGTGTAACTGTAGAATAAGTTTTTTCGGCAACATCCGTTATTGTGTGTGGAGTTACTTGATGTCGCGTACGCGAGTGTCGGTGCTCACCTTGCTCGCCGTGATCGCTTTCGCGGGGAATTCGCTGCTTTGCCGGTTGGCGCTAAAAGATACCCGTATCGACCCGGCGTCTTTCACGTCCGTTCGTATCATCTCCGGCGCGCTTGTTCTCTGGCTGATCATACGCATGCGTGGCGGCATGCACCGCGGGTCGGGTAGCTGGCTTTCGGCGCTTGCGCTTTTCGCATACGCGGCCGGCTTTTCGTTTGCCTATGTCAGCCTGCCGGCGGGGACCGGTGCATTGCTGCTCTTTGGCGCTGTACAGGCAACGATGATCGGCTATGGGTTTTGGTCGGGAGAGCGTCTGCGAATGCGTCAGGCAGCCGGTATTATGTTCGCGCTCGGCGGCCTTGTTGGTCTTTTGCTTCCAGGCCTTTCCGCACCACCCCTGCTAGATTCCGCCTCAATGCTGGGGGCCGGCCTTGCGTGGGGCATCTATTCCTTGCACGGCAAACACTCCAGCGAGCCTATTCGCACCACGGCGGAAAATTTCCTGCGGGCCGTGCCTTTCACCGTCGCACTGAGCGTCGCCATGGCGCCTTGGATCTCATGGGATGGGTGGGGTGTTGTGTACGCGATGGTCTCGGGTGCATTGGCGTCCGGCGTTGGATATGCCATTTGGTATACGGCCTTGAAGGAGTTGCGGGCAATCTACGCGGCCACGGTGCAGCTGAGTGTGCCGGTTATCGCAGCCGTGGGCGGTATCGTTCTCCTGGGTGAGCATCTTACGCCGCGTCTGGTGATCGCCTCGATCGCAATTCTCGGAGGAATAGCGCTGGTGGTTTCCGATAGGCAACGCGCCAATTAACGAAGTGCCTTCGCAGGCGCGGTCGAGGCGGCGTGGCCGCGATATCATCGCCGGCATGCAGGCGGCAATGCAGCTGGGCAAAGACCCCGCCAGCGCGGAAGTGCAAGCACTCGCGCGGCGCTGGCGTGGCGTGCGAGTTTACCGGCAGCGATGACGGCATCCAGCGCTCGCTCAATACGATGTTTGCCGAGGAACCTGGGGCACCATGCGGGCGCAGACCGGCATCGATCCGCAGCTAATGGCCTATGCCTGCGGGCGATCAAGCTGATCGTGGATTGATGTTCTCGATCCAGCGCAGCAGTAATGCGCTGATACGGCGCGATCGGCAAGGTCTACACAATCCGTATCCCGCAACTCCGCCGGCCCTCACCCCAACCCCTCTGCCGACGGGAGAAGGGCTTACCGGGATGCCTCAGGTCAACGCATTGGGCCGCTTGGCACCGGCGAAGCGCCGCACCCAATACGTTTTGTCCAGCTGGTCCACGCGCACGCGTTCGCCGGTGGTGGGCGAATGGATAAAGCGGCCATCGCCAAGATAGATGCCGACATGCGAGACGCGCTTGCCATGCATGTGGAAAAACACCAGATCACCGGTCTGCATTTCATCCCGCGCGATCTTTATGCCGGCCTGGAACTGGCTGGCGGAATCGTCGGGCAGATCGATGTTCAACGCATGCTCGAAAACATAGTGGACGAAGCCGCTGCAATCAAATCCCGTGGACGGCACGCGGCCACCGCGGCGATAACGGATATCGCGCAGGTTCATGGCGAATGCGGCCAGCGCCTGGCGCGGCTCTTCACTGAACTTGGGGGTGGTCTGCGCTTCGTCTGCTGCTGCCTCGAACGGCTGCAGGAATGTCGCAGAATTGTCGATCAGCGGTGAGGCGAACATCGCCTGCAACGCGTCGGCAACACACGCGGCTGATGCCTGTGGCGACAACGCCGCAGCGAACGCGCTGGCGTTGGTCAAAAGTGCGGCAAAAAAACCGGCCGCGACGGTAAGTCGCTGGAATGACATTGCTGGTGGATCCCCGGAAACCTGCCAAAAACGGTCGTTCTTTTCAGCAGCGACCATGAAGGAAACGTGAACCTACCAGAGCCATTGTTGGATTCTCGTTAACCGGGCTCCAGCGTAGAATTCACCGACCCATTCCCACGGAATTCCCATGCGCATCTGCGTCTACGCCGCCTCCAGCCAACAGTGCGACAGCGCCTACCACGATGCCGCCTACCTCCTCGGCACGCTGCTGGCGGGCGCGGGCAGCACGGTGGTCTACGGCGGCGGCTCGGTCGGCTCAATGGGTGCGGTAGCCAATGGCGCGCTGTCCGCCGGCGGCGAGGTAATCGGCATCATTCCGCGCTTCATGGCCGATCTGGAATGGGGCCACGCCGGCTTGACCCAGCTCGAACTGGTCGAGGATATGCGCGAACGCAAGCATCGCCTGCTGACCGATTCGGACGCCGTCGTCGCCCTGCCCGGCGGCTGCGGCACGCTGGAAGAGTTGTTCGAAGCGATCACGCTCAAGCGGCTGGGGCTGTATTTGAATCCCATCGTGCTGCTGAACACGCGGGATTTTTACACGCCGCTGCAGGCGTTCATGACCCAGGTGATCGGCGAGCGCTTCATGAACACTGAGCATGCAGCAATGTGGTCGCTGGTGAACTCTCCCGAAGACGTGCTGCCGGCGATCCGCGCCACGCCACGATGGGATGAGAACGCGCGCGCTTACGCCGTGGTGCGTACCTGATTCCTTATGCCGCGTGCGCCAGAATCAATTGCAGCAGCGCCTGCACGCCGGGGTCGTCTTCCCACTCGGCGCGCAGGTAGAGGCCGGTTTCGATCGGCCGGATCGGGTCCGAAATCGGCACAGTGACGACATCCAGACCGCGCAACGGTGCCGCTGATGCCGGCGTGGGGACAATGGAGACGCCGAGTCCGGCGCTGACCATGCTCAGAATCAATGGCGTGGACGTGGCTTCCATCCGGATCGTCGGCGCCAGACCCAGGGCAAAGAATGCTTCGAGCACATGCAGACGTCCTGCCGAGCCGCGTTCAAAAATAATCAAGGGCTCCGCGGCGATTTCCGCCAGCGACACGGCCACGGCATTCGCCCAGCGATGGGTTTGCGCAATCGCCAGACTCCAACCCACTGTGCGCCACGGATGATAGTGCAGGCCACGCGGAAAATCGGTAGGCGTGCAGGCGCCGATCGCGCAATGCGGCTCGCTCAGCAGCAGCGCAAACACCTGCGCCTCGGCACGGGTGGATAGTCGCAGTGTGTAGTCGCTGTGCAGTTCGCGAAACTCGCGCACCGCATCGATCAGCACATAGGCCAGCAGATAGTGGCTGCCGATCAGCTGGATTTCCTTGGTCACCGGACGCGGCTCGAACAGCGTGGTCAGCTCGTGCGCCTGATCCAGAAAGCGCACTGCCTAGAGCAGGAAGCGTCGG
>JANXVS010000373.1 GCA_025351555.1 Pseudomonadota bacterium
TCCAGGCGAGCGTATAGCGCCGCACTGGCCGTTGGAGTCTTGACCGCAGATTGCGTGGGCTGGCCAGCGCAGGCGCTGAGGGTCAACGCAAGTATTGGCAAAAGTATACGGTACGACATGCGCGCTCGGACTCCGAATGAATAACCCGCACGTTACACAGCACGTGGCACGGCTACAATAGGCGCCATTCCCCCGGAAGGCAGATCGTGAACGACATTCTCATCGGCAAGAGCGTGCTCCAATCGAGTACGACCGACGTTTTACTGCGCGAAGTTTTCCTGCACGCACGCTACGGTAACCGCCACGGCATGATTGCCGGCGCGACCGGCACCGGCAAAACCGTGTCGCTGACGGTACTGGCCGAAGGTGTTTCGCGTCTGGGCGTGCCGGTATTTCTGGCCGACGCGAAAGGCGATCTAGCCGGCATGTCGCAAGCCGGCACGATCAGCGACAAGCTCAAGCCGCGTCTGGACAAGCTCGGCATCACGAATTTTGTGCCCGCCGCCAATCCGGTGGTGTTCTGGGATATCTACGGCAAGCTGGGGACGCCGGTCCGCGCAACCGTTTCGGAAATGGGCCCAAACCTGTTTGCGCGCCTGCTCGAATTGAACGACGTGCAGAGCGGCGTGCTCGAAGTGCTGTTCAAGCTCGCTGATGATTCTGGCTGGCTGCTGCTGGATCTGAAGGATCTGCATGCGTTGCTGATGTATGCGAGCGACAAGGACAACGCAAAAGCCATCTCCGCGCAATATGGCCTCGTCAACGCGACTTCGATCGCCGCTATCCAGCGCGCGCTGCTGACGCTGGATAGCGCCGGAGGCGACGCGTTCTTCGGTGAACCGGCGCTTGATCTGGCCGACTTCATGCGTCAAGACATGAGCGGCCGCGGCATCGTCAACATTCTGGCTGCCGATCAGCTCATCCTCAAGCCAATGCTGTATTCCACCTTCCTGCTTTGGCTGTTGTCCGAATTGTTCGAGAAACTTCCCGAGGTTGGCGACCTGGATGTGCCCAAGCTCGTGTTCTTCTTTGACGAGGCGCATCTGTTGTTCGACGATTGTCCGCCGGCGCTGCAAAAGCGCGTCGAGCAGGTGGTGCGCCTGATCCGTTCCAAGGGCGTCGGCGTTTACTTTTGCTCGCAGTATCCCGACGATGTGCCCGAGGTGATCCTCGGCCAGCTCGGCAATCGCGTGCAGCATGCGTTGCGCGCGTTCACGCCGCGCGACCAGAAGGCGGTCAACGCAGCCGCGCAGACATTTGCCACAAATCCCAATTTACCCAATGTGGCAGAAGCGATCACCCAGCTCGGCGTCGGCGAAGCGCTGGTGTCGACCTTGCAGGAAGGCGGCGTGCCGCTGCCGGTCGAGCGCGCCCTGATCGTGCCCCCGACGTGCCGCATCGGCGCGATCACGGATGCCGAGCGCGCCACGACGCAGTCGCGTTCGCCGGTGAGCGGCAAGTACGATACGCCGATCGATCGCGAATCCGCATACGAAATCCTGACCCGGCGTACCAGCGCGCAAGCCGCCGAATCTGCTCCGTCGAACGCTGCGCAAACCGCATCGGCGCCAGCAGCGCAAGGCGGCGGCTGGGGTCAGTCGGTGCACGATGCGGTGTTCGGTACCAACCGCCGCCAGGGCATGATCGAAGCACTGGCCAAATCCGCCGCGCGCAACGCCGGTGGTCAGTTGGGTAGAAGTCTGCTTCGCGGCGTACTTGGCTCGATCCTGCGCAAATGAATACCATCCCCAATACCGCCGCTGGCGCACTGCCGCCTTTTCACGAACGCTGGCCGCAGATCCTGCGCTATCCGCTGCAGCTTGGCGCGCTATCGACCTGTGTCGCGATTGCGATTGCGCATCTTGTGACACTGATACCGCTGGGCTTCATTCTCGACCTGCTGGTCTGGGCAGCGTTCTTCAAATACGCATTCGAGGTCTTGCGCTGGAGCGCGAACGGACGCGACGAGGCGCCCGAGATCAGCTTGACCGTCAGCGACGGCGTCGCGAGCTATGCCGTGCTGTTGCTGGTGCTTGCCGAAGTCGCGATGATTTTGCTCACCCTTGTCTACGGCGCCGTTGCCGCGGTCGTGTTCGGCCTGCTGCTCACGTTAGCCATGCCAGCGATGATGGTGATTCTCGCGCTCGAGGAAGGCATGGCGCGCGCGCTAAATCCGCTCGCCTGGCTGATGCTGGCCGAGCGCATCGGCCGGCCGTATTTCATCCTGGTCGGCTTTTTCTGTGCGGCCCTGATCGTGCAGAGCGTGATCGCCGCGGCGATCGCCAGCGTCAACCTGCTACCCGGCTTTCTCACGACACCGGTGGTGTTTTTCGTCGTCAATTATCTGATGATCGCGAACTTCCATCTGATCGGCTGCGTGATTCACCAGCACGCCGACGAACTCGGTTACGCCGGTCACCTGCAACTCGGGGCCGAAGTGCCGCACACCCACCCATCACGAATGACGCTGGATGCGGCACGCGGTCGCGCCAACAGCGGCGACGTGCACGGCGCCATCGCGCTGCTGCGAGACGAGATCGTCACGCATCCGGATTCGCTGCTGTTGCATGACGAATACCGTCATTGGCTGCAGCAGGAAGGCGGCAATACCGAACTCGCCGCCCATGGGAAAAAGTATATTCCTGTACTTTTGATGCAACAGCAGGATCGGCGAGCGATCGAGGCTGCGCGCGAATGCAGAATACTTGACCCGAATTTCGCCATCGACCAGGCTGCGGATGTGACGCGGCTGGCGCATGCCGCCGCCGATGCCGGCCAGACCCAGCTCGCACTCGGTGTGCTCGCCGGCTTCCATAAGCGCTTCCGCAATCACCCGGACATCGCGCGCAACTATCTGCTGGCGGCCAAACTGTGGGCCGAGCGCATGAACCAGGAAATGCAGGCGCGCGCGATGCTGCATCAGATCAAGCTGACCCTGCCGAACGATCCGATCATTCCGCAAGTGGACGCTTATCTGACTTATCTGGACAAGCTCGCGGCAACACCTGTCAAATCCACAGCGAATCCGCCCGCGCCATGAGCCGCTGGCGCGCACCGCAGGCAGCGTCTACCGCGATCATCACCGCCGCAGGGCATCACAAACTCAAGGCCGAACTCGACGAACTCTGGCGCCGGCGCCGGCCCGAAGTAGTGGCAGCACTTGCAGCCGCCGCGGCCGAAGGCGACCGTTCCGAGAACGCCGAGTATACTTATCGCAAAAAGCAACTCGGAGAAATCGACCGCCGCGTGCGCTATCTTTCCAAGCGCCTGCAAAGCATGAAAATCGCCGACAGCTTGCCGACCGACCGCGACGCGATTTTCTTCGGCGCATGGTTCACGGTGGAGACCGACATTGGT
>JANXVS010000394.1 GCA_025351555.1 Pseudomonadota bacterium
AGATCACCGCCGATATTCCGAACGTGTCGGAAATGGCGCTGGGTCGTCTCGACGAATCCGGCGTCGTGTACATCGGCGCCGACGTGCGCGCCGGCGACATCATGGTCGGCAAGGTCACGCCGAAGGGCGAGTCGCAGCTGACTCCGGAAGAAAAACTGCTGCGTGCGATCTTCGGCGAAAAAGCGTCCGACGTGAAGGATTCCTCGCTGCGCGTGCCGCCGGGCATGGATGGCGTCGTCATTGACGTCACCGTGTTCACGCGTGATGGTATCGATAAGGACAAGCGCGCGCGGCAGATCGAGCAGATGGAAGTCAAGCGCGTCAAGAAAGACTTCGACGACCAGTTCCGCATTCTCGAAGGCGCCATCTACAACCGCCTGCGCGGCCAGATCGTCGGCAAGCCTGCCAGCGGCGGTCCGCATGCACTGAAGAAGGGTGCGGCGATCAGTGACGAGTACCTGGATTCGCTCAAGAAGGATGAGTGGTTCTCGATCCGCATGAAGGACGAAGACGCGGCCGAACAGCTCGAGCGCGCGCAGGCGCAGGTTGCCGAGCACAAGGCCGAGTTCGACAAGCGTTTCAAGGACAAGCAGGCCAAGATCACTGCTGGCGACGATCTCGCCCCCGGCGTGCTGAAAATGGTAAAGGTATACTTGGCCGTCAAGCGTCGCGTGCAGCCGGGCGACAAGATGGCCGGCCGTCACGGCAACAAGGGCGTGGTTTCGATGATCCGCCCGGTTGAGGACATGCCGTTCATGGCTGATGGCCGTCCGGTCGATATCGTGCTCAATCCGCTCGGCGTACCGTCGCGTATGAACATTGGCCAGATCCTGGAAACGCATCTGGGTTGGGCGGCGAAGGGTCTCGGCGAGAAGATCCGCCTGATGATCGAGGCCAACGAGAAGGTCGTCGAGTTGCGCAAGTTCCTCGATCAGATCTACAACCACGACAAGGAAACATTCGGCCAGCGCATCAATCTGAAATCACTGACCGACGACGAGATCTCCAAGCTCGCGCATAACCTGCAAAACGGCGTGCCGATGGCGACGCCAGTGTTTGACGGTGCCTACGAAAGCGAGATCAAGGCGATGCTGAAACTCGCCGGGCTGCCGCAATCTGGCCAGACCACGTTGATCGATGGCCGTACCGGCGAAGCATTCGATCGCGAAGTCACGGTCGGTTACATGCACATGCTCAAGCTCAACCACTTGGTCGATGACAAGATGCATGCGCGCTCCACCGGTCCGTACTCGCTGGTCACGCAGCAGCCGCTCGGCGGCAAGGCGCAGTTCGGCGGACAGCGCTTCGGTGAAATGGAAGTGTGGGCGCTGGAAGCCTACGGTGCCGCGTACACGTTGCAGGAAATGCTCACGGTCAAATCCGATGACGTTCCCGGCCGCAACCAGATGTACAAGAACATCGTCGACGGCAATCACGAAATGGTGGCCGGCATGCCGGAATCGTTCAACGTGCTGGTCAAGGAGATTCGTTCTCTGGCGATCAATATGGAACTGGAAGAGCACTGACACGCGCTCTGCTGATCCGAAACTCGCTTATTGATGAATGAAACTCCGAATTGGAGAACGCAAAAATGAAAGACCTGCTCAATTTATTCAACCAGACGCGTCAGTCGCTCGACTTCAACTCGATCAAGATCGCGTTGGCATCGCCGGAACTGATCCGCTCGTGGTCGTTCGGCGAAGTGAAGAAGCCCGAGACGATCAACTACCGCACGTTCAAGCCCGAGCGCGACGGCCTGTTCTGCGCGGCCATCTTCGGACCGGTCAAGGACTACGAGTGCCTGTGCGGCAAGTACAAGCGCATGAAGCACCGCGGCGTGGTCTGCGAAAAGTGCGGCACCGAAGTCACCTTGACCAAGGTGCGCCGCGAGCGCATGGGTCATATCGAACTGGCTAGCCCGACCGCGCACATCTGGTTTCTGAAATCGCTGCCTTCGCGCATCGGTTTGATGCTCGACATGACCTTGCGCGACATCGAGCGCATTCTGTACTTCGAAGCCTATGTCGTGATTGACCCGGGTCTGACGCCGTTGACGCGTGGTCAGATCTTGAACGAAGAACAGTATCTGAACTCGGTCGAAGAACATGGCGACGAATTCGATGCACGCATGGGCGCGGAAGCCGTCTACGAGCTGCTCAAGACGATCGACCTGAGTGCGGAACTCATTCGCCTGCGCGAAGAAATTGCGTCGACGAATTCCGAAACCAAGCTCAAGCGCTTGTCCAAGCGCATCAAGCTGGTCGAGGCGTTCCTGGAATCCGGCAATCGTCCGGAATACATGGTGATGACCGTGCTGCCGGTGCTGCCGCCGGATCTGCGTCCGCTGGTGCCGCTGGATGGCGGCCGTTTCGCGACCTCGGATCTGAACGACTTGTATCGTCGCGTGATCAACCGCAACAATCGCCTGAAGCGCCTGCTCGAACTCAATGCGCCGGATATCATCGTGCGCAACGAAACGCGCATGCTGCAGGAAGCCGTCGATGCGTTGATGGACAATGGCCGTCGCGGCCGCGCCATCACTGGCACCAACAAGCGCCCGCTGAAGTCGCTCGCCGACATGATCAAGGGCAAGCAAGGACGCTTCCGACAGAACCTGCTCGGCAAGCGCGTCGACTATTCCGGCCGTTCGGTCATCGTGGTCGGTCCGACGCTCAAGTTGCATGAGTGCGGCCTGCCGAAGAAGATGGCGCTGGAATTGTTCAAGCCGTTCATTTTCTCCAAACTGCAACGCCGCGGTCTGGCCACCACGATCAAGGCGGCCAAGAAGCTGGTCGAGCGCGAATCAGCTGAAGTCTGGGACATCCTGGAAGAAGTGATCCGCGAACATCCGGTGCTGCTCAACCGTGCGCCGACCCTGCATCGTCTCGGCATCCAGGCATTCGAGCCGGTACTGGTCGAAGGCAAGGCGATCCAGCTGCATCCGCTGGTGTGTACCGCGTTCAACGCCGACTTCGACGGCGATCAGATGGCCGTGCACGTGCCGCTGTCGCTGGAAGCCCAGCTTGAAGCGCGCGCACTGATGATGTCGTCGAACAATATCCTGTCGCCGGCCAACGGTGATCCGATCATCGTGCCGACCCAGGACGTCGTGCTCGGTCTGTACTACATGACGCGCGAGTTGATCAATTTGCGTGGCGAAGGCATGGTGTTCGCCAATCTGGCCGAAGTGCATCGCGCCTATCAGAACCGCGCGGTGGATCTGCACGCCAAGATCAAGGTGCGCATCCACGAAGTCGTGATCGACGAAGACAAGCAGCGCAGCGAGAAGACGTCGATCGTGGAAACCACGGTGGGACGTTCGCTGCTGGCGGAAATCCTTCCGGTTGGCTTGCCGTTCGCGCTGATCAATATCGAGCTGACCAAGAAAGCGATCTCGCGTTTGATCAACGCCTGCTACCGCAGCCTGGGTCTGAAGGATACGGTCGTGTTCGCCGACCAGCTGATGTACACCGGCTTCCAGTACGCGACCCGCGCCGGCATCTCGATCGGCATCGACGACATGAAGATCCCGGGCGAGAAGAAGGCGATCCTCGATTTCGCCGAAAAGGACGTCAAGGAAATCCAGGAGCAGTTTGCTTCGGGTCTGGTCACGGCGGGCGAGCGCTACAACAAGGTCGTGGATATCTGGTCGCGCACCAACGAACAAGTGGCCGCGGCGATGATGAAGGGCATCGGCTTCGACAAGGTCAAGAATGCCAAGGGCGAGACGGTCGAGCAGAAATCGATGAACTCGTTGTTCATCATGGCCGATTCCGGCGCGCGCGGTTCCGCGGCGCAGATTCGCCAGCTGGCCGGTATGCGCGGATTGATGGCGCGTCCGGACGGCTCAATCATCGAGACGCCGATCAAGGCCAACTTCCGCGAAGGCCTGGA
>JANXVS010000409.1 GCA_025351555.1 Pseudomonadota bacterium
CTCGCCGAACGACCGCGCTATGTGCTCGCCAAGCTGACGCGTCCACAAGGCGATGTGCATGTCATGGTCATGGCGGCGGATTTGACGGACAAGCATCGCCCGGCCGTCTACGTGATGCTGGTCGAGAGCAAACCGATGGAAACCGGGATGGTGACGCTCGATGCAAATGCGCTCGATCAAAACTTGATGAGCAGCGGCAAGGCAGTTATCTACGGCATCACGTTCGATTTCGACAAAGCCGAGATCAAGCCGGAGTCCAAACCGCAGCTCGACCAGATTGCCAAACTGCTGGCCGATCACGCCGATTTGAAACTGGCGATTACCGGCCATACCGATAATCAGGGCAGCGCGGACTACAACCAGAAACTGTCGCAACGTCGCGCCGAAGCCATTGTCGCGGCGTTGGCGGCCAGTTACGGCATCGCCATGGATAGGCTCAGCGCGCAGGGCATGGGCGCCTCGTCGCCGGTGGCCAGCAACGACACCGAGGAAGGTCGGGCGAAGAACCGGCGCGTGGAGCTGGTCAAGCAATGATGGCGACGCCGCAGGGGAAAATTCGCATCCCCGTGACGCACGCTGACTGCGATTTATTCGATCTCCTTCGATCGTTTGAGGGCTGCTAGAAAGCGCGCAAATGGCTACGTCGGATGGCCGACCACCTGGGTTGCTGGTTGACGAAACGCATTCGGCTTAGAAACCGTAATCAATATCGCGGCGGGATTCAGTCCGCTCGGCTTGCGCGGCGGCGGCAACCGGGTTCCCCTCTTGCTTGTAAACCACGCCCTCCTTCATCACAAATTCCACCTTCTGCATCAATGAAATATCGTCGAGCGGATTGCCCGGCACGGCGATCACGTCGGCGAACTTGCCCGCGGCGATGCTGCCGATGTCCTTTTCGTGCTTGAGCAATTGTGCCGCGTGCGTGGTCGCGGCCTGGATCGTGAACATCGGCGGCATGCCGGCCTGTACCATGTAGACGAATTCCCTGGCGTTGTCGCCGTGCGGGAAAACGGCTGCGTCGGTGCCGAACGCGATCTTCACGCCAGCCTTGTACGCCTTGCCGGCGGTGGCCTGAATGATCGGCCCGACTTTTTCCGCTTTCGCCGCGACTTGCGGCGGATACCAGCCGCCTTGCTTCGCCTTCTCCTCGACGAACTTGCCGGCGGTGATGGTCGGCACATACCAGGTACCGTGGTCCTTCATTAGTTTCATATCCTCATCGTTCATGAAGGTGCCGTGCTCGATCGAATCCACGCCGCCAATCACGGCGCGGCGGATGGCTTCGGCGCCGTGCGCATGCGCGGCGACGGTGAAGCCGTAATCGTGCGCGGCGGCGACGATGGCCTGGATTTCGGGAATCGTCATCTGCGCGTTGTCGGCACTGCTGCTCTCATCGAGCACGCCGCCGGAAGGCATGATCTTGATCAAGTCGGCGCCGTCCTTGTAGTGCTGACGCACGGCTTTCCAGGCGTCTTCGGGTGAATTGATGATGCCGTCTTTCGCATTTGGGTTGCCGGCCAGATCGGCGCGGTAACCGTCGCTGAAATCGGCATGGCCGCCGGTGGAGCCGATCGCCTTGCCGGCCGTATAGATGCGCGGTCCGGATACGGTGCCGGCGTTGATCGCGTTGCGCAAAGCGATCGATTCGTTGGCGTAGTCGGCGACGTTGCGCACGGTGGTGAAGCCGGCCATGAGTGTGCGGCGCGCATACACGGTACTGCGGATGGCGTAGTCGGCGATGTTCAGGCGGAAATTGTCGCTGTAGGTGCTCGGGCTGAACTGCATGGTCAGATGGGTATGGCTGTCGATCAGGCCGGGCAGGCAGGTGACGTCCTTCAATTCAATGTCTTGTGCGCCGGCGACGCTGGCATGCCCGCTGCGGACTTCCTTGATGCGCTTGCCGTCGATCACGATGGTCGATTCGCCGAGCAGCTTGCCGGCCTCGGTGTCGATCAGGTGCGCGCAATGCAAGGCGATCAGGGGCGGGCTAGCCGGCGCCTCGGCCGCCGGCGCCGCGTCGGCAGCGAACAATGCAGCAATGGCCGCGGCAATCAGATTCGCGTTGAGGAGATTGGGGCGCATGGCGGAACTCCGGTTGGGGTGCTCTAATCGCCGCATGTTACCGATTGCGTCGTGGCGTGCCTATGCCGGGAGCAGGTCGCATGCTGCCTTGCCAGCCCGTATGCTTGTATTCAGTCAGCGCCAGTTACGGTAGATTAACATTGGGCGCGGTTCGACAGCATGAGCCAAGGAAAGGAATGTGAAAGCGCGCGAATCCCTGATCGTTTGCGAACACTGCGACGCGGTCTATTCCAAACCGCAGCAGCTCCCGTACAAGGGCGTGCTTATCCGCTGCACGCGTTGCGGCGCAAGCATCGAACGCGAACAACGCTTGCGCCCGCAAGCGATGCTCGCCTTGGCGCTGGCGGCACTGATGGTGTTTGCGATCGCCAACTTCTATCCGATCGTCGATGTCGAACTGTACGGCGTGCACAACACCGCCACGCTGTGGGGCGCGATCATTGCGGGCTGGAATGAAGACGTCG
This sequence comes from Pseudomonadota bacterium, assembly GCA_025351555.1. Lineage (GTDB taxonomy): Bacteria > Pseudomonadota > Gammaproteobacteria > Xanthomonadales > Rhodanobacteraceae > Rudaea. The sequence goes on from JANXVS010000409.1 coordinate 2,547, forward strand.
GCGCGATCGCGGTACTGGCCGCGCTGACTGCGTTTTTTTTTCCGCTAGCGGAATTATTGGCGGCGACGTACGTGTTGTGGCCGCTGGCACGCGGCAAGCGCCCACGCGGATTCGGCGACGCGATGCGGTTGTTGCGTTTCGCCCGCGACTGGAGCATGACCGAGGTGTTCATGCTCAGTGCGCTGGTCGCGTACGTGAAACTCAACGGTATCGCCGGCCTGACCGTGACCCCGGATATCGGCCTGTGGGCATTGGCGGGTTTGACCTTCCTGATCACCTTGGTCGTTTCGTTCGATCATCCGCGCCTGTGGGATATCGCTGCAGAGTGCCGCGAATGAAAGACATCGCGAGCGCGCTGCAACGGGGACTGATTGCCTGCACAGCGTGCGGCCAGTTGTCGCGCACGCGTGCCGACGCAGCGCTCGGCCGCTGTCCGCGCTGCGG
>JANXVS010000436.1 GCA_025351555.1 Pseudomonadota bacterium
GCAAAGAGAAGTGGCCCGCTCGCCGGGAGGCGAGCGGAACATCTTCATCGACACTGTCCCAGCGGCAACCTCACCACCTGCGCGACATCGCCATCCCGCGCGCGCTGCGCAAACGCGACCAGCGCGGTACGCGACAAATCGACATCCCCCGGAACCGGCACATCCACATCGCCACCCGCCAGCGGCAGCGGCCCAACGAAAGCGCGCACGACGTGATCGTGCCGCAGCAGCACGCCACGGTTCTCGCCAGCCTGCACGTGGCTCGTAAGACCATCCTCGGTCAACGCGACATAGTTGCGGTAGCTTGCTGCCTCAGTTGGGCTCGCCAGCGCCGTGTCGACGTGCACATGCAATCGGGTGCCTGCCGCGACCGTCAACTTCATTGTCGCGGCACTGCTCGGTAGTGACGACAATGCGCCGTCACCATGCCAGTCGCGCCATTCGCGACCATCCAGTACCACTTCGGGAGTGTATACAATTCCACTTTCAGCCCGCGCCGCCAACGCCTGCTGGCGTGTGGTATAGCGCGCGTCGGCGAAGCGGTCGCGCCAGCCCAGCGAATCCCAATAGTCGACATGGAACGCGAGCGCGACAACACTGGCGCTCTGCGGCAGTTGGCGCAGCCACTGATCGGCCGGCGGACAGGAGCTGCAACCCTCGCTGGTATATAGCTCGATCAGATGCGCGCGAGCAGCGCCGCTTTGAACGACACAGTCCGCGCTGGCGGACGAGACAAACCCAAGCGACAGACCGATCAGGGCAAAGGCAACACGCATCTTGATTGATATTCGCGGCAACGATACCGCAGCAGACCGACGCGACCGCCCAACCCTTTCGTCAACGCCGCGCAGAGAGCAACTCTGATCGGCGACGAATGGAAAAATGAACGTCCAAAACAACGCCGGGCGCACGCAGCGCCCGGCATCCCATCACATTTCAACAGCGATCAATCGCGATCCCAATGCCCGCGGTCGAAATGCCAGCGATCGCCGCGTTGCTCCCAACGCTCAGCCGTCCAGCGATAGCCGTGGCGCTCGCGCAGCCAATGCCCGCGTACCCATACGTGCCGATGCCCGCGCCAGTTCCAGTAGCCCGGCTCCCACAGATAGCCCCGGCGTGCCGTGGGCACGACCTCCACCTGCGCCGCCGGCGGGGCGACGCGGATATCGACGTGGACACGCGCACTAGCCATCATCGGCACGGCTATCGCGCCGGCTCCCAAAGCGATACACAGCATTGCTGTTCGAAGTGACATGGTCTGCTCCTTGGTTATCCAATGGTGCCTCCGCAAGATACGCCGACTTGCCAAGCGGCGCATCTGCGGCGGACACGCAAACCTTACGAAAATCTCTGTGAATCGCGGCAAAATGCGGCGAGCGGACCGGCGCCGGCCAGCAGCATCGATGCGACTATCGTCGCACACCGGCAATCTTCGCTATCCTGAGCAGCGCAACCTGGAAGCTGTACCCATGAAACCTATTGCCGTCGCCCTTGTCACCGCCAGCGCCGCACGCGATCAGGATGATGATCTGGCCCCGCTGCAAGCTGCATTGAACGCGGCCGGAAATATACAACTGAGCACTGTGGACTGGGACGATGGAACCGTGGATTGGGCAAAGTTCGATCTGACCGTGTTGCGCTCGACCTGGGACTACACGCAGCGTTTGCCGGAATTCCTGGCCTGGGCGCGACGCGCCGACGCCGTGACCACCTTGCTCAATCCGCTGACGGTGATTGATTGGAATGTCGACAAGCATTACCTCGCCGAACTCGCCAAGGCGGGTGTGCCGGTGGTACCCAGTGTCTTCATCGAGCCGGGAGATGATGCCGACGTAGCTATCGAACACTTTCTCGTTGCGCACGCGGCGGAAGAATTCGTGGTCAAACCCGCCATTGGCGCTGGTTCACGCGATGCGCAACGCTACGCCCGCGCTGATCGCGAGCAAGCACTCGCGCACGCGCAGCGCTTGCTCGCTGACGGACGCAGCGTGCTGCTGCAACCCTACCTGGATCGGGTCGATGAGCATGGCGAAACCGCCCTGGTTTTCTTCGAAGGACGTTTCAGCCACGCGATCCGCAAGGGCCCGCTCTTGCGCCGTGGCGAAGGTCCCACACGTGCACTGTTTGCCGCTGAACACATCACGCCGAGCACGCCATCCGCGGAGGAAATACGCCTGGCCGAACGCACGCTGGCTGCGATTCCCTTCGCCCAGCCCCTGCTCTATGCGCGTGTGGACTTGATCCATCAAGCCGACGGGGCACCGCGCGTTCTGGAACTGGAACTGACCGAGCCATCGCTGTTCTTCGCCCATGCGACCGGTTCCGCCGAACGCTTCGCTGCGGCGATTCTGCGCGCCGCGCGCTAACGCCCTTTCAAACGGGCTTACATTCTTTTACGCCTGGCCGCGTCAACAGCGGCGCTGCACAAGCGTTATGGGGGTCATGGTAAATCACCATGTCATTCCGGAGAAAATTATGTTCCGTATCACCAAGCTCGCCGTGCTCACTGCTCTGCCCTTGGCGGCGCTATCGATCTGCGCACTGGCGCAGAACGTCGCACCAGCGCCGAATTCCCGGCCGTCGTTGTTCGACCACATGCTGCAGAAGATGGATACCAATAGCGATGGCAAGATCTCGCTGGATGAATTCCTGGCCGCGGCGACCACGCGCTTCAAGCATATTGACGCACAGAACAACGGCAGCGTCGACGCGGCGCAGATGGCGAATTCGTCCGCGGCCGCCGAACGCATCCTGCATCACGCCAAGTCTATGGTCAGTCACCTGGACAAGGCCGGCAATGGTTACGTCACACCGGATGAATTTCTTGCTGGGGCGAAAAAGCGTTTCACGCGTCTGGACAAGAACGGCGATGGCAAGCTGGCGCCGGACGAACTCGGCAAACGCTTCGACAAGCTCGATGCCAATCACGACGGCGCGGTCACGCAGGACGAATATCTTGCCGCAGCGACGGCGATGTATCGCCAGTTCGACAGCAAAGGCAACGGCAAGGTCACGGCAAGCGAGATCGCGGCTTCGCCCAAGGCACAGGAGCGCGCCGCGCACGCTGCCGCCCGCATCGTCAAGCATCTGGACAGCAACGGCGACGGCATGGTCTCGCAGGACGAATACCTGGCAGCCGCCCGCAAGCGCTTCACACGCCTGGACAAGAACGGCGACGGCTTTATCGACGCAGACGAGATGCCCGCAGCACACCGCTTTGCGCACGGCGCCAAACCCATGCCATCCCACGGCTGAGCGAAACATTCCTTGCCCCCGGGCCGCGCGAGCGGCCCTTTTTTTGCCAATCCCCTCCGCGCAAGCGGCCCTTTTTTGCCTCGATCTGCGCCTGGGGTGCCTGGTCGCGGTAGAATTCGCCCCCTATTCTTCTTGCCGACCGACGGGAACCACGACCGATGAAAATTCTGGTGGGTTACAAGCGCGTCGTTGACTACAACGTACGCATCCAGGTCAAGCCGGATGGGTCCGGCGTGGTCACCGAGGGCGTGAAACTCTCGGCCAACCCATTCGACGATATTGCGCTGGAAGAAGCGCTGCGCCTGCGCGAGAAAGGCGTCGCTACCGAAGTCATCGTCGCCACGATCGGTCCGGCCGATGCCCAGGCGCATCTGCGCAACGGGCTGGCGATGGGCGCGAACCGCGCCATCCATGTCGTTACGCGCGAAGCGATCCAGCCGCTCACGGCCGCGCGCGTGCTACTCAAGCTGATCGAGAAGGAGCAGCCGCAAATCGTGATACTGGGCAAACAGGCAATCGATGACGACTGCAACCAGACCGGGCAGATGCTCGCCGCGCTGTGGAACCGGCCGCAGGCGACGTTTGCATCGAAAGTGGAGATTGCCAATAACGTGGCGCGAGTCACGCGTGAGGTCGATGCGGGCCTGGAAACCATCGAAGTCGATCTGCCTGCCGTGATCACCACCGATCTGCGCCTAAACGAGCCGCGCTTTATCAAGCTGCCGGACATCATGAAGGCCAAGTCCAAGCCGATGGAGACGATCGACTTTGCCAGTCTGGGCATCGAGTCTGGTGATCATCTGAAAACCACCAGTTACGCACCGCCACCCAAGCGCAGCAAGGGCGTGATGGTGAAGGATGCTGCGGAACTGGTCGCGGCATTGAAGACGAAAGGATTACTGTAATGGCCAAGATCCTGATCATCGCCGAACATCTGAACGGCAAACTCAATTCCAGTACGGCACGCTGCGTCACCTGCGCGCGTGAACTGAAGCCTGATGCCATCGAGGTACTGGTGCTGGCCGACTCGCCTGACGCCATCGCCGCCGACGCCGCGAAAATCGATGGCGTGACCAAGGTGCTCACCGTCGCCAATCCCGCAAACTCGCACCCATTGGCCGCAATCTACGCGCCGCAAGTCGTCGCCGCGACGAAGAACGGATACAGCCATGTGCTGGCGCCCTCGACGACCTTCGGCAAGGACGTGATGCCGCGTGTCGCCGCCCTGCTCGGCGTGGCGCAGGTGTCCGACATCATGCACGTGGTGGATGCGCATACCTTCCAGCGCCCGATCTATGCCGGCAACGCGATCGTGACCGTGCAGGCACCGCCGAATCAAACTCTGATCGCGACGGTGCGTACGGCGTCCTATGCGGCCGCCGGCAACGGTGCCGTGGCCGCGCCGGTCGAGGCACTGAGTCTTGGCGTCGATTTGCCGGGCCACACACGCTTTGTCGAACTGCGCAGGGCAAGAGCGATCGTCCCGACTTGCAAAGTGCGGCACGCGTGGTTTCCGGCGGACGTGGCGTCGGCTCGGCGGAGAATTTCGCCATCATCTTCAAGCTCGCCGACAAACTCGGCGCTGGAGTTGGCGCCTCCCGCGCCGCGGTCGATGCGGGCTATGTGCCGAGCGACATGCAGGTCGGCCAGACCGGCAAGATCATCGCGCCCGAGCTGTACATGGCGATCGGCATTTCCGGCGCCATCCAGCACCTCACCGGCATCAAGGACGCCGGCACCATCGTCGCCATCAACAAGGACGGCGAAGCGCCGATCTTCGAGGTCGCCGACATTGGCCTCGTCGGGGATTTGTTTAAAATTATACCCGAGCTCGAAGCGGCGCTGGGTTGAACCACCCAGCCCAATCCCGAACACACAAGGAAGAACCGCGATGCTGACCGTGGCACGACCGATCTGGGAACCGGGCAAGGAACGCATCGAAGGCGCCAACATCAACCGCTTCATGCGCTTCGTGCGCGAGCAGACGAACAACGACGACCTGCGCAGCTATGCGCCGCTGTACGATTTCTCGATCCGCCAACCCGAGCGCTTCTGGCAACTGGTGTGGGAGTTCTGCGGCATCCGCGCAACCGGCGATTTCGACGAAGTCCTGGTCGACGGCGACAAGATGCCGGGCGCCAGGTGGTTCCCGAACGTGCGCCTGAATTTCGCCCAGAACCTGCTGCGCTACAAGGACGAGCGCATCGCGCTGATCGCGCGCAATGAGTGGGGTCAAACGCGCGAGATCAGCTACGCACAGCTGCACGTCGAAGTCGGCAAACTCGCATATGCCCTGCACGAGTTGGGCGTGGTGGCCGGCGATCGCGTTGTCGGCTTCCTGCCGAACATCCCGGAAGCCGTGGTCGCGATGCTGGCGACGGCGTCGCTCGGCGCCGTGTGGTCGTCGTGTTCGCCGGATTTCGGCACCAACGGCGTGGTCGACCGCTTCGGTCAGATCGCGCCGAAAGTGCTGTTCGCGGCCGACGCCTACGGTTACGGCGGCAAGCGCTTCGATTGCCTGGGCAAGGTACGCGAAGTGTTGCAACAAATTCCCCATGTGGAAAAAGTTGTGGTGATTCCGTACAGCGGCGATGCGCTCAAGCTCGACGGCATAACCAACGCGGTCGCCTGGCCGGACTTCCTCGGCACCACCGAACATGCACCCGAGTTCACGCCCACCACGTTCGATCATCCGCTCTATATCATGTATTCCTCGGGCACGACCGGCGTGCCGAAGTGCATCGTCCACGGCGCCGGCGGCACTCTGATTCAGCATCTGAAGGAACTGGTGCTGCATACGGATGTGAAGCGCGAGGACAAGATTTTCTACTACACCACCTGCGGCTGGATGATGTGGAACTGGCTGGTGTCGAGCCTGGCAGTTGGCGCCACCGTCGTGCTCTATGACGGCTCCCCGTCCCATCCCGACGGTAACGTGTTGTGGAACCTGATCGACGAGATCGGCATCAGTGTGTTCGGCACCAGCGCGAAGTGGATCGCGTCGAGTGAAAAGGCCGGCATCAAGCCGCGCGAAAGCCACAAGCTGCTGACGCTGAAGACGATCCTGTCGACTGGCTCGCCGCTGGCAGACGAGAGTTTCGACTACGTCTATCGTGACGTGAAGGAACGCGTGATGCTGTCGTCGATCTCCGGCGGCACCGATATCGTGTCGTGCTTCGCGCTCGGCTGTCCGCTGCTGCCGGTGTATCGCGGCGAACTACAATGCCGCGGGCTCGGGCTCAAGGTGGAAATTCTCGACGACGCTGGCAAACCGGTGCGCGCGGAAAAAGGCGAACTGGCCTGCACCGCGCCGTTTCCGTGCATGCCGGTCGGCTTCTGGAACGATCCACAAGGCGAAAAATACCACAATGCGTATTTTTCCAAAATTCCCAATGTGTGGTGCCATGGCGATCATGCCCTGCTGACCGGGCACGACGGCATTGTCATCTACGGCCGCTCCGACGCCGTGTTGAACCCCGGTGGTGTGCGTATCGGCAC
>JANXVS010000437.1 GCA_025351555.1 Pseudomonadota bacterium
CCGACACCGAGATCGCCTTTATGCCCGCTCGTGTTGTCTTGCAGGACTTTACGGGTGTTCCCTGCGTCGTCGACTTGGCGGCGATGCGCGATGCCATTGTCAAACTCGGCGGCGATGCGAAAAAGATCAATCCGCTGATTCCGTCGGAGCTGGTGATTGACCATTCCGTACAAGTCGACATGTTCGGCACCGCCAATTCACTGGATCAGAACGTCGAGATCGAATTCGCCCGCAACCAGGAGCGCTACAGTTTCCTGCGCTGGGGTCAGAAGGCACTCAACAACTTCAAGGTGGTGCCGCCGCGCACCGGCATCGTGCATCAGGTGAATCTGGAATTCCTGGCGCGCGTGGTGATGACGTGCGAAAAGGATGGCGCGACTTGGGCCTTCCCGGACACCGTATTCGGCACCGATTCGCACACCACCATGATCAACGGCATCGGCGTGCTCGGCTGGGGCGTTGGCGGCATCGAGGCCGAGGCGGCAATGCTTGGCCAACCCTCATCGATGCTGATTCCCCAAGTGGTCGGCTTCAAGCTCACCGGCAAGTTGCCGGAAGGCTCGACCGCCACCGACCTGGTGCTGACCGTGACCCAGATGCTGCGCAAGCACGGCGTGGTCGGCAAGTTCGTGGAGTTTTTCGGCGACGGCCTGCAGCATCTGCCGCTAGCTGACCGCGCCACGATTGCGAACATGGCGCCTGAATACGGCGCGACCTGCGGCATCTTCCCGATCGATTCCGAATCATTGACCTATCTGCGCCTGTCCGGTCGCGACGAAAACCTGATCGCGCTGGTCGAGGCCTATGCCAAGGCGCAAGGCTTGTGGCACGACGCGAATACGCCGCATGCGGAATTTTCTTCGACGCTGGAATTGAATCTGGCCGATGTGCGGCCCTCGCTCGCGGGACCCAAGCGTCCGCAGGATCGCGTTTTGCTCGAAAACGTCGGCGCGAGTTACCACGACTCACTCAGCACACTCACCGCGAATCGCAAGCCGCGTGCTGCGACGCTGGAGCGTTTCGCCAGCGAAGGCGGCGCGACCGCGGTTGGACACGACGAGAGCGCATCCGCCGAAGGGCAGCATGTACCCAAGCAGGTGGGCCGAAATCTCGAGGACGGCGCCGTCGTCATTGCGGCGATCACCTCATGCACGAACACTTCAAATCCCGCGGTGATGCTGGGTGCCGGATTGCTTGCGCGCAATGCGGTGAAAAAGGGCTTGAAGGCGCAGCCGTGGGTGAAGACGTCGATCGGGCCAGGCTCGCTCGTCGTCACCGATTACCTGAAGAAAGCTGGCGTGCTGGACGATCTGGAAAAACTCGGTTTCTTTATCGTTGGTTATGGCTGCACGACGTGCATCGGCAACTCCGGCCCGCTGCCGCCGGAGATTTCCAAAGGCATCGCCGACGGTGATCTCGTCGTCGCGTCGGTGTTATCGGGCAACCGCAACTTCGAAGGTCGCGTGCATCCCGAAGTGAAGATGAACTACCTGGCTTCGCCACCGCTGGTGGTTGCGTTCGCGCTGGCTGGCACTGTGGATATCGACCTCACCAAGGAAGCACTCGGCACAGGAAGTGACGGCAAACCCGTGTTTCTAAAGGATATCTGGCCGACGAACAAGGAGATTGGCGACGTCATCGCAGCGACCGTCGGCCCAGAGCTGTTCAAGCACAACTACGCCGATGTGTTCAAAGGCGACAGCCGCTGGAATCTGATTGCCGCGCCGGAAGGCGAACGCTATGCCTGGGAGAATGATTCCACATATATCAAGAATCCGCCCTACTTCGATGGCATGAGCATGCAGCCCGGCAAGATCGCCGACATCCAGGGCGCGCGCTGCCTGGGACTGTTCGGTGATTCGATCACCACCGATCACATCTCGCCCGCTGGAGATATCAAGGCCAGTTCACCGGCCGGACAATTCCTGCAGGGTCACGGCGTGACCAAGGCAGATTTCAATTCCTACGGCTCGCGCCGCGGCAACGACGACATCATGGTGCGCGGCACCTTCGCCAATATCCGCATCAAAAATCTCATGCTCGGCGGCGAGGAAGGCGGCAATACCCTGTATTTCTCCGGCAAAAGTCCGAGCGAGAAGCTGTCGATCTATGATGCCGCGATGAAGTATAAAAAGGAAAATGTTCCGCTGGTGGTGATCGCCGGCAAGGAATACGGCACCGGCTCGTCGCGCGACTGGGCGGCCAAGGGTACGCTGCTGCTGGGCGTAAAGGCGGTGATCGCCGAGAGTTTTGAGCGCATCCATCGCTCCAATCTTGTCGGCATGGGCGTGCTGCCGATGCAATTCCATGATGGTGAAAACGCGCAGAGCCTTGGCCTCAAAGGCGATGAGATCTTCGAGATCGTCGGCTTGAACGACGGTGCGGCCAAGCAGGTGGAAGTCATCGCCAGAAGCGCCGCCGGCGAGAAGAAATTCAAGGTCAAGGTATTGCTGTTGACGCCCAAGGAAGTCGATTACTTCCGTCACGGCGGGATTTTGCCGTATGTATTGAGGCAGTTGGCGGGTGGAGCGAAGGCGGCGTAACTCCTTCCCCTCTCTCCCTGTGGGAGAGGGTGGCGCGAAGCGCCGGGAGAGGGGTTGGCGGCGTAGCCGCCGCGTCGCACTCCCGTCACCCTCTCCCCAACCCCTCCCCCGTCAAGGGGGAGGGGTTCAGAGCTTCTGCTCCCACGAAGCGTTATAGCAACGCCAGTCCTTGCTGTCGCGCTTCCAGCCACTGGTGATGGAATAGATCGCGCCGTGCTCAGGCAGCAATCCACCTGAGCCGCCGGTTAGCGTCGCAACGACGTGTACCGTGGCGCGATCGCCTTGCAGTTCGACATCAATCGGGCCTAAGGTCACGCCAACCTTGTCGTTGCGCAACACCTCGGCGCGCAGAATATTCGCCAATCCCGCGCGATCGACAGTGCCATCATCGCCAGTGAAATCGGGACTGACGTAGGCCATGAAATCCCGTGGCTGATGCGCTTCGACCGCCTGTTGCATCGCCGTGATTGCGTTGCGGATGCGCTGCTCGTCGGGTGTGCGAGCGCACGCGGTGAGCAACGTGGCGCATAGTACGATTATTCCGATTCGCCACATGCTCAAACTCGACGCAACCCCGCAAAGCGCACATTGCCGCGTTCCGTGGCACGCTGCAATGCGACTTGCCGGTTTTTCACCCGCTGTGCTCCAATCCGGATACAGTTGCGCTAGCAGCGGGCGCAACAGCGATCCGCGCCACAACCAGGGGAGAATCCGACAAGATGAGCACTCAACGCCCGTGGCTTGCCAGCTATCCGCCGGGTGTTCCGGCGAAGATCGACGTGAACGAATACGTATCGATCGCGCAAGTGCTCGAAACCGCGTGCGAGCGTTTCCGCCACCGCCCGGCGTTCGCCAACATGGGCAAGGTGCTCAGCTATGGCGATATCGACCGCCTGAGCCAGCAATTCGCGTCGTATCTGCTCAATGACCTGAAATTGAGCAAGGGCGAC
>JANXVS010000475.1 GCA_025351555.1 Pseudomonadota bacterium
AACTGGTTGCCGTAAAAATCCATGTAGACGAGGTTCGACAACCCGACCAGCGAAGGCAGTGCCCCGGTCAGGTTGTTGTATTGGACTGAGAAACCTTGCAAGGAAGTCAGTCCTTGCAACGACGGCATCTGGCCGCTGAACTGGTTTTCACCAAATTCAAACGTCTGCAGCGACGTCAATCCGGATAGCGATGGGACTTGACCCGTCAGTTTGTTGTAGCGGAGACCAATCGTCTTGAGCGACGTCAATCCCGACAGCGACGGCATGGGGCCGCTGAAGTTATTGCCGTCGCCCGTATAAGTGCCACCGGCATTGAAGCTTTGCAGCGCCTTCAATCCCGAAAGCGACGGCAGCGGGCCAGACATCTTGTTGTCATCGACATCAAAATCTTGCAGATTGCTGAACGCACTGATCGGCGAAAGCGTTCCGGTGAGATTGTTGGAGTAAAGAGCGATGTCCGTCACGGTCGATAACGCACTGTCGCACGTGATTCCGAACCAGGTGCATTCGGTTCCTGGCGCCCCGTTCCAGCCCGTGTTGTTCGTCCAACCGCTACCGCCAGCGCTGTTGTAGAGCGCGATCAGGGCATCGCGTTCGGATTGCGGAATCTGGGCCTGGGCCGCATGGGCCAGAACAAGCGTCAGCGCTGCCGCGGCAGCGCGAGAAAACAGGCAAAGTAACATAGACCCCCCGATGTTCTTGAAACGCGCCGATCAAACCCCGATTCGGGGCGGACAAAGTAGTCAATTCGGGTTTTGGCGGCAGCGATTACAGGCAACGTATCCGCGATCCTCATATCGGACTATCGCGCTGGGCGGAGCCGTAGTCAATTCAAGCGGTTGGCCGAGCCGGCGGGAGTTCAAGCCATGCCAGTCATCGGCGGGCGTGTTTGAGGTATCTGTACAATTGCGCGGAATGGATACGCATCTATTTTGCATCGCCCCAATGATGGATTGGACCGACCGGCATTGCCGGTATTTCCATCGTCTGCTCGCACCGCATGCGCGTTTGTATACCGAGATGGTCACGACCGGCGCGGTGCTGAAAGGCGATCGTGAGCGGCTGCTCGGATTCGATGCGGCGGAACATCCGCTGGCGTTGCAACTGGGCGGTCATGAGCCGGCCGACCTGGCGGCGGCGGCGCGCATCGGCGTGGATTTCGGTTACGACGAGATCAATCTCAACGTCGGTTGTCCGTCCGATCGCGTGCAGTCCGGCCGTTTCGGCGCCTGCCTGATGCGTGAGCCGGCGCTGGTTGCCGATTGCGTCGCCGCGATGCGTGCGGCAGTGAATGTCCCGGTCACGGTGAAATGTCGCATTGGCGTGGACGATCAGGACGATTACGAAGATCTGCACCGTTTCACCGAAACCCTGATCAGTGCCGGGCTACAGGTGTTGATCGTGCATGCGCGCAAGGCCTGGCTGCATGGTTTGAGCCCCAAGGAAAACCGCGAGATTCCACCGCTGAACTATCCACGGGTGTATCAGCTCAAGCGCGAGTTTGAGAAACTGACGATTGTCGTCAACGGCGGCATTGTTGCCGCGGATGCAGCGATGTCCCACAAGCAACACGTGGATGGCGTGATGATTGGTCGCGCCGCCTATCACGATCCGTATGTACTGGCGCGGATGGAGCACATACTGTTCGACACACCGCTGCCGCCGCGCGACGATATCCTGGTGCAGATGGCGCCGTACATAGCCGATCAGATCGATGGTGGCGAGGCGCTGCATCACATCGCGCGGCACGTGCTCGGCCTGTATCTGGGCGAGCCGGGCGCGCGGGCGTTTCGGCGTTACCTGAGCGAACATATGCGCGCCAAGGGTGCCGGCTTCGCTGTGCTTGTCGATGCGATCGCATCCCTGCGCGAGCATGCGCGCGCAGCGTGAATGATAATATTTTCCAGTCAACAGGAATCTTTCCATAATGATTGTCACCACACCCGCGGAGTTTCTTGCCGCGTATTCGCCTGAGCGTTTCCCCCTGCAGGCTGCCGCGACCGCGCGCGCGGCGTTTCTGGTGGCCCCGCACGGCTTCTCGCTGGCAGCCGAATCGGCCACGGACAATCGCTACATGGCGATGCATGAAAACGCCGACAGCCTGCGCGCGTTGGCTGAACACGCCGCGCTCGCGGCCGAGCTGCGCAGCTGTTTGCCGACGATCGTGTTTCCCGGTGATCCGTCCACGCCGGATGCGGTGTTTCCAAACAACGTGTTCGCCAGCGCACCCGGGCGCCTGATCATCGGCGCCATGCGCCACCCGGTGCGCCGGCGCGAGGCCACGCGTCCCGACATCCGCGGTTTCTTCCGCGACCTGCTAAATTGTGAAATAGTGGATTTGTCTACCGAACCGGTCGTCGCCGAACTGACCGGTTCGCTGGTGATCGACCGCGCGCGCGGGATTGGTTTCTGCGGCTTGTCCGAGCGCTGCGACATGGCCGGCGCGCGCGCCATGCACGCGGCGTTCGGCCTCAAGCTCACGTTCTGTTTCCAACTGGCGCCCGGCGAATACCACACCAACGTGGTGCTGGCGCAGCTGGCTTCGCGCGCCGTGATCATCGCGCCGGATGGTTTTGCCGATGCGGCCGTGGTCGAGGCGATCGCCCAGATCTATGCGCCGCGCGTGCTGCGCCTGGACGCGGCGCAAAAGGCGGCGTTTGCCGGCAACGCAATCGCCTTGTCGCCCGACAGCGTCTGGATGAGTGCGCGCGCTGCGGCGAGCTTGCGCCCGCAACAGTGCGCGGCACTGGCGGATTGGGGCTTCAGCTTGCGCAGCGTTGACTTGGGCGAGATCGAAAAGGCCGGCGGCAGCCTGCGCTGCTGCGTGGGCGAAATCTACTGAGCAAGACCTGGGCCACACGGTGATTCAGGCCCAATTTAATCGGCGCAGTCATAGTATGCAGTCAACGCGCGCTGCAAGCCGGTCACGGTCGTGCCCGGTGTGGTCGCGCGATCTATATGATGCATATGAAATTTTTTCTCGCCACTACTTGCCTGTCGCTGGTTCTGTTGTGCGCCACCGTGCACGCGGCAGAGTTGACTTTGCAGCAGGCGGTCGCCAAGGTTGAGCATGAAACCCATGGCAAGGTGCTGTCGGCCGAGACCAAGCACAATGGCAGGCAGACGGTCTACCGCATCAAGGTGTTGACCCATGACGGACAGGTGCGGGTGATCGAGGTGCCGGCCGAGAAAAATTGAGCCGAGAGTAGTTGAATCTGGGACATATTGAATTGGAGCTGCGAACCGGCGTAATTTTCATTCGGATGGATTCGTTGCAACATCCAGGAAAGAGAAAAAAATGAAAAGTGCGATCAGGACGATCGCTTTGTGATCTTCGCGTGCAGGGATGCGCGCAAAAACAAAGGAACGAGTCA
>JANXVS010000477.1 GCA_025351555.1 Pseudomonadota bacterium
CCATCATCCGCGCGAGCTGGCTGCCGTGTTCGAGGCCGCGCGTCTGGGTTGGCCGGAACGCCGCCTGGTGATCGCCTTCCAGCCACACCGCTACACGCGTACGCGCGATCTGCTTGACGATTTTGCCAACGTGCTTGCCGATGCCGACGTGTTGGTGCTGACCGAAGTCTATCCCGCTGGCGAGACGCCAATCACCGGCGCTGACGGCCGTGCTTTGGCGCGCGCGGTGCGCGCGCGCGGCAAGGTCGATCCGGTGCTGATCGAGCATCCGCGCGAACTGAAGGAAACCCTGACGTCGCTGCTGCGCGATGGCGACCTGCTATTGCTCATGGGCGCCGGCGACATCGGCGCGGCCGCGAGCGAACTGGCCGCGGCCGGCACGCTGAAAATGATAAAGGTGGAAAAGTGAGCGTCGCGCAAACCAACATCGGTGATCCCCGACAGTTCGGTCGCGTTGCCGTCGTCATGGGTGGCGCGTCGGCCGAGCGCGAGGTGTCGCTGGATTCTGGCCGCAATGTATTGGCGGCGTTGAAATCACGCGGCGTCGATGCGCATGCGGTCGACGGTATCCCAGCATTGCTCGATGCGCTGCGCGCGGGTCACTTCGCGCGCGTGTTCAACATCTTGCATGGCCGCGGTGGCGAGGACGGCGTATTGCAGGGTGCGCTGCAATCGCTCGGCGTGCCGTGTACCGGTTCGGGTGTGCTTGGCTCGGCGCTGAGTATGGACAAGATTCGCACCAAGCAGGTGTGGGAAGCGGTTGGTCTGCCGACGCCGCGCTACGCCCGCTACTGCGTCGGCGATGACATCGGCGCGGCGATCACGCGCCTCGGTTTGCCCGTGGTGGTCAAGCCCTCGCACGAGGGTTCGAGCGTCGGCATCACTCGCGTGCGCTCGGCGGCGGATTTGCCCGCTGCGGTCGAGTTGGCTGCGCGCTACGACGGCGAGCTGGTGGTAGAGCAGTTGATCGACGGCGAGGAATACACGGTTGGCGTCCTGCAAGGTCAGGCGTTGCCATCGATCCGCATCATGCCCGCCGGCGAGTTCTACGACTACCACGCCAAGTATGTGGCAGAGGATACAAAGTATATTTGTCCAGGGCTGGACGAGGCTGGTGAACAAGAGATCCGTGCGCTGGCGCTGCGCGCGTTCGTGGCCGCCGATTGTGCCGGCTGGGGCCGCGTCGATTTCATGCGCGACCGCGCCGGGAAATTCTTCCTGCTCGAAGTCAACACGACGCCAGGCATGACCAGCCACTCCCTGGTGCCCAAGGCCGCGCGCGCCGTCGGCATCGAGTTCGAGGAGCTGTGCTGGCGCATTCTGGAAACCTCACTTTCCGGAGGTTCATCATGAACGGCCGTTTCGTGCTCAAGCTCACGGCCTGGCTGGTGGCGCTGACGCTCGTCGCGCTGCCCGTCGTCGGCGTGCTCAACGGCTGGTTCGCGGTTGATCGCTGGCCGGTGCGCTCGCTGCAGGTCGAAGCCGAATACAACCACGTCAGCGCCGAGCAGATCCGCGCGGCAGCAGCCACGCATCTGGGCACGGGTTTTTTCGCGCTCAAACTCGACGAGGTCAGCGCGGCGGTCGCGGCACTGCCGTGGGTGGAAGGGGTCGAGGCGCGCAAGCGCTGGCCCGACACGCTGCAACTACGCGTGCGCGAGCGTCAGCCGTTCGCTCGCTGGGGTGACAAACGCCTGGTCGGTCGCGACGGTGTGTTGTTCAGTGTTCCCGGTGGCGACACGATCCAGGGCCTGCCGCAGCTGGAAGGTCGCGACGACGCGCTGGTTGAAGTTGTGGATTTTTATACCAAGACCCAGCGCGCCCTGGCCGGCAGCGGCCTGATCCTGGCCGGCGCGAGTTTGAACGAACGTGGCAGCTGGAAACTCACGCTGGCCGACGGCGCGGAAATCATGCTCGGCCACGAGCATGTCGATGAGCGCATGCAGCGATTCCTCGCGATGCTGCCACGCCTGAGCGCTGAGCATGGCGGTATTTTCCAGCACGCGGATCTGCGTTACAGCAATGGTTTTTCCATCCTGTGGGCCACTGCGCCCGCGGCACCGCCGGTAACCGGCACACCCATCTCCGATAAAACCCGGGGCGCGGCTGCGGCCGCCGAGGCACATACATGAAAGTCAAAGGCGAAAAATCGCTGATCGTCGGTCTCGACATCGGTACGTCCAAAGTGGTCGCGATCGTCGGCGAATACACGCCGGGTGAGCCGGTCGAGGTGATCGGCATTGGCTCGCACGCTTCGCACGGGCTCAAGCGCGGCGTGGTCGTGGATATCGAATCCACGGTGCAGTCGATCCAGCGCGCGATCGAAGAAGCCGAGCTGATGGCCGGCTGCGAGATCCGTTCGGTCTATGCCGGCATCTCCGGCAGTCACATCCTCGGGCGCAACTCACACGGCACCGCGCCGATCCGCGATCGCGAAGTCACCGCCGCCGACGTCGATCACGTGCTCGATGCGGCCTGCGCGGTCGCGATTCCGGCCGATCAGCGCGTGCTCTACAAGGAGCCGCAGGAATACATCATCGATGGCCAGGAAGATATCCGCCATCCGGTCGGCATGAGCGGGGTGCGTCTGGAAGCCAATGTGCACATCGTCAGCGGTGCAGTGAGCTCGGCGCAGAACATCACCAAGTGTGTGCAGCGCTGCGGCTTGCA
>JANXVS010000508.1 GCA_025351555.1 Pseudomonadota bacterium
GGCGCTCGCCGCGGCGGCGGCGGTGTTGCTGGTGACGGCGATGCTGCAGTCGCTTGCCAACCGTGAATCTGCGCTGGCGGCAATGACGGTAGAAGTGGAAAAAGCACAAAATGACGCAAAACAAGTTGCCGCTTTGCGCAAGACCCTGGAAGACACCGTCAACTCGGCGAATTTCCTGAGTCGAAAGAAACGCGAGACGCCGTTGATGGTGGCGCTACTCGAGGATCTGACCACGCGCTTGCCGGACGACACCTACCTGGAGCGCCTGAGCATCGACGAGAAGAACAAGATCGAGATGCAGGGGCTGAGCAGCGATGCATCCAAGCTGATCGGCCTGTTGCAGAAATCCGAAGTGATCACCAATCCCAGCGTGCAGGGAACGATCCAGCCGGATCCGCGCACGAAAAAGGATCGCTTCAACATCACCCTGGAATTCGTCAAGTCGGCCGATGTGGAAACCGCCCACGACACCAAGCCGCCGGAACACGCGAGCCACAAGGATGGAGGGGGCAAGAATGCGCCTGCTGCCGGAAGCCCGTAACAGCCGTTTTCTTGCGGTCGTGTTGCTGCTGATTGTGGCGCTGGTCGTCTACGCCGTCGGCGTGCATTGGTGGTTCGTGTCGCCGCATCTGGCGATCACCGATCAGATGCAGGATCTGGGCGAGCAGCAGCAGCGTTTTCGGCAGATGGCCGGGCAGCGCGCCGCGATCGAGAAACGCCTGGCCGAAGTGCGTACGTTCGAACAGAACAATCAATCGTTTCTGGCCGACGCCGACGCCAACAGCGCATTTTCCGATATAACCCAACGTCTGAAGCAGGCGATCGGCGCGCGCGTGAAGGACGAGAACCGCTGCTCGATCGTGAGCAACTCCAATTTCAAGGGTGGCGAAGAGGAACTCTACCAACGTGTCACCATTCAGGTGCGCATGCGCTGCGATCTGGAGCCGATCGCGGGCATCTTTTACGATCTGGAAAATGGCAATCCCTACCTGTTCGTTGAGCAGATGATGATCTATCGGCAACAGGGCGGTTACGTACCGCCAGGCACCAAGTTGGCGCCGACTGCGCTGGATATCCGCTTCAATCTTTCCGGCTATCTGCGCAAACCGGGGAAGGGCAGCTGATGAGCATCCAGGGCGCGAAATTGCTGACCTTGGTGCTGGCCGGTACTTGTGGTGTGTTACTGCTGCTGGCGCTGGCGCAGCAGATTGGTTTCGGGCGCAGCTACCACTGGCTGCCGGCCGATGACGATACGGTCACGGGGCTTGGCGCAACGGGCATCGATCGCACCCCGTTCAAGCTTCCGCCGGAATCGGGTTTTGCGCAAACCGAAGCACGGCCGCTGTTCAACGAAGATCGCAAGCCCACGCCGGATACACCCGGCGATGCCGTCACCCCGGCAGCGCCACCGGTGGCGTTGAACGTCAGCCTCACTGGCGTCATCCTCACGCCGTTATTGCATCTGGCGATGATTCACGACAACGCCAAGAACAATGCGGTCGTGCTCAAGGAAGGTATGCCGCTGCCCGGTGATCTGGGCGGCTGGACCTTGACCCGGGTCAAGGAACGCAGTGCGTTTTTCAAGGAAGCGGCCGGCGAGGAAGTCGAAGTGGAACTGTCGACCGCCGTCGCCAGTCCAAAGCCCGGCGCACCGGTTCGTTCCGGTGCGCCGGGCTCGGCCGCGCCGCCGCAGTTTGGTCCCAAGCCGGCGGCGGCGGCGTCAAAGTCGGCCGATACCAATCAGGCGGGGCAGCTGCAGCGCCGAATCGAAGAACGCCGCAAGCAGATGCGCGATGAAGCCGAACGTCTGAAGCAGCAGCCACAACCGCCGCAATCATAAGCTTACCGTCACGGAGTGCACCACGTGTCAATACGTCTACATAGTTTCAGCGTCACGCTCCTGGTGGTTTTTCTCGCTGGCTGCGCGACTGCACCCGTGCAAAAATCCAGCGCCATTGCTACCGATCTGGCACCGACGCCGCCGACGCCGAACACCGCGCAGCGGATCGAGCAGCACGATGACGAAAGCCCGATCACGATCAAGACCAACGACAAGGCTCACGGTCACACCCAGGCCGAAGTCCAGCCCGGCAGTGGCAAGTTCATCGATGAGCAAGTCG
>JANXVS010000510.1 GCA_025351555.1 Pseudomonadota bacterium
TTCAGCAGAAACTCGCCGCCTGAGCATCCGATGCCTCAGACCAGCCATACACCAGATTTGACTTTATCTCACGCTGAGTGCGGTAGCGTACAGACGCGCCACCTACCGCAGTGCAATTTGTTTCTTAGTTGCCCTGCAAGGAATCAAGCCCATGAGTCGCGATGTGATCAAGAGTCAATGGCCGCGGCTATCCGGCAAGCTGAGGGCAAAATGGGGAAGGCTGACGTACGATGATGTGAGCTTCGCGGACGGCGATCGCGAATATCTGGTTGGCATCCTGCAAAAACGCTATGCCATCGCTATCGATGTGGCTCAGCGCCAGGTAGCGCAGTTTGAGCGGCTGGTGTCTTAGCGCCGGCATCGCCAGGAAGATTGTGTCGGTGATCGCCCGTTACTACGGGGATTTCTGCACACAAGAAACCACGTAAATCGCTGATTCCTTGGTGGGCGGTACAGGGATCGAACCTGTGACCCCTTGGATGTCGACCAAGTGCTCTACCGCTGAGCTAACCGCCCCCGCGAGGGGCGCAAAGATTAACTGACCAGGGCGCGTCGCACAATACCCGGCCTTATCCAGCCCGGGGGCAATCGGGTGCCTGTGTATAATTCGCCGCTTGCGCCAATCGCGCCCGACTGCGGCCGGCGTTTTCGCAGCATCCTCGTCCGCCAGCATGCAGTTCGATACCTTCACCTTTATCGTCTTCTTCGCCTTGGTGCTGGCTGTTTACAACGGCCTGTGGACGTGGAATGCGCGCAAGAACTTCCTGCTGCTGGCCAGCTATGCATTCTATTCGGCGTGGAATCCGCCGTTCCTGCTGCTCCTGCTCGGCTCCACGACACTCGACTGGTGGATTGCACAGCGCATCCACGCCGCCGAGCGTTCGCGTGAACGCAAGCGCTGGATCACGCTCACGTTGCTAGTCAACCTGGGCGTGCTCGGCCTGTTCAAATACAACCGTTTTCTGCTCGACAACTTCGCTGCACTGCTTGGCGCATTCGGCGTGCACTATGTGCCGGCCAAGTTCGATATCGTGCTGCCAATCGGCATTTCGTTTTATACATTTCACTCTTTGTCGTATTGTATAGATATATACCGAGGCAAGTTCGCGCCGACGCGCAGCTGGCGCGATTACGCGCTATACGTCGCCTTCTTCCCGCAACTCGTCGCCGGGCCGATCACCCGCTTCACCCAGATGCGCGAGCAGATCGAAACGCCGCGTGGCACTACGCGCGACGGACTTGGTCTTGGCTGCGCGCTGCTCGTGCTGGGCCTGTTCGAGAAAAGTGTGCTCGCCGATTCAATCTTCGCCCCGGTCGCCGATGCGTTCTTCAATGCAATCGAGGACGCCGGCCCCGGCGAGGCGTGGAGCGGCGTGGTCGCGTTCAGCGGCCAGATCTTCTGCGACTTCGCCGGCTATTCCACCTGCGCGATCGGCGCTGCATTGGCCCTGGGATTCGTGCTGCCGATCAACTTCCGCAATCCTTACGCCGCGGTGGGCTTCTCCGATTTCTGGCGGCGCTGGCATATCTCGCTGTCGAGTTGGCTGCGCGATTATTTATACATTTCCCTCGGCGGCAATCGGCGCGGCGAAGCGCGCACCTATGCAGCCCTGATGTTGACGATGCTGATCGGCGGCCTCTGGCATGGCGCGGCGTGGACGTTCGTGATCTGGGGCGGCCTGCATGGCTTGTACCTGACTGCCGAACGTTTCGGCCGCGAACATCTGTGGCCGGCGCGCTGGAACTCCGCGTTGTTGCGTTTCGCCTACGCTCTTTTGACCCTGGCCTTGGTCATGCTGGCGTGGGTCTGGTTCCGCGCGCCGGATTTCGTCAGCGGATGCGACATTTTCCACAAATTATTTTCGCCGGCAACGGATTGGACGCTCAATGCCGCACAAAAACTTGCCCTGACGGTATTTGCCGCGATCATTGCCATCCAGTGGCTGTTTCGCGCTACCGATATCAAGGAGTTCTGCGCGCGCGTACCGACGCCGGTGCTGGGGTTGGCGCTTGGCGTCTTGCTCGCGTTGATCGTGCTGTCGCCCGGAGACAATCATGCTTTCATCTATTTCCAGTTCTAATACGGCCCGTTCTGAGCGCGCGCCGTGCTGGCGCTGGACAACGACGTGGATACTCGCGCTCGTCGTTGTGACCGCGATCATTGGCACTGCGGAAACTCACTGGCGCGACCTTGGCTATCAGCCGAATATCCGCGATTCGGCGGAGCTTTGGTCGATCCAGCGCGATCGCGTCTACGCCACGAAGAAGATTCCGCTGGTCCTGCTCGGCGCGTCGCGGATCGAATTCGGCGTCGACATGAAGGCGCTCAAGGCGCAGCTGCCGCGCTACCAGCCGGTGATGCTCGCCCAGAATGCACACTACCCGCTGGCCGCGCTGCGCGATCTGGCAGCCGACGAACGCTTTCATGGCGTCGTGCTGTGCGACATCGAAAGCGGCGGTCTGTATAAAATGTATACCGACATGCAGCAGCCGCTGGTGGATTATTACCATCGTCAATGGTCGCCGAGTTGGCACGCGCACCGGCTGTTGCTGAATCGGTGGCAGGCGCATTTTGACGTCGCCAACCCGCAGCTCGGAATCGTCGCGACGGCGTTGCGCTGGATCAATGCTGAGCCGCCGCCGCAACGCGACTATTTCCGTTTCTATGCCGACCGCAGCGGCGATATCGACTATACCCAGACCGACCCCGCGGCGGCGAAACACCATTTCGAGCAGCTGGCTGCGAGCGGCCAAGCACGAGCGTTGGTTGCGCCGGATGCCTGGTTCGCGGGATTGCAAGAAGTATACGATTGGACGAAAAAAATCCAGGCGCGCGGCGGCAACGTCATCTTCTATCAGTCGCCGACGGTCGGCGCCGTGCGTGACGTCGACACCTTCGCTCACCCGCATGCGCTTTACTGGGATCGTTTCGCCGAGAACTCGCCTGCGGCGGTGCTCGATGCCGCAGACGATCCGCGCCTGAGCGCGTTTTCCCTGCCTGATGATTCGCATCTGGATTTCCGCGACAAGCCGGCGTACACGCAGGCGTTGGTCGATGTGCTGGTCAAACGCGGGTTGATCGAGCGCTGATCCTAGCTTTCCCTTCCCCTGCGTATGGGGGGGAAGGAGTCCAAATTGCTCAAACGCTGACCACCTCAGCGGATCAGAGCAAGCCCCCGGACCCTGTGCAATTCATCACGCGCATTCGCCGCTTCCTCGAACTCAAGGTTTTGTGCATGTTTATACATTTTCGCCTCGATCTTCTTCAGCTCGGCTGCAAGTTTGTCCGGCGATAGCGCGGCGTAGTCCATCGTCGGCTCGGCCACACGGCGTGCGCCAGATTTGCCGCCGCGCGTCTGCCTGCCCTGTTTTTCCGCTTCGGCATCGGCACGCGCGCCTTCCATGATGTCGGTGACTTTCTTGATCACGGATTTCGGTGTGATGCCATGCTCGAAGTTGTATTCGACCTGCTTGGCCCGGCGACGATCGGTTTCACCGATCGCGTTCTGCATCGAATTCGTCATCTTGTCGGCGTACAGGATGGCCTTGCCGCGCAGGTTGCGCGCGGCGCGGCCAATGGTCTGGATCAATGAGCCGGTCGAACGCAGAAAACCTTCCTTGTCGGCGTCGAGAATCGCGACCAGCGACACCTCGGGCATGTCCAGGCCTTCGCGCAGCAGGTTGATGCCGACCAGTACATCGAACTTGCCCAGGCGCAGATCGCGGATGATCTCCACGCGCTCGACGGTTTCGATATCCGAGTGCAGATAGCGCACGCGCACACCATGTTCTTCCAGATAATCGGTGAGGTTTTCCGACATGCGCTTGGTCAGTGTCGTGACCAGCACGCGATCGCCCATGGCGACGCGCAAGTGGATCTCGGAAAGCAGGTCATCCACCTGGGTGCGCACGGGACGCACTTCAATTTCCGGATCGACCAAGCCAGTCGGCCGCACGACCAGTTCGACCACGTTGCCTTCGGTATGCGCGCGCTCGTATTTTCCCGGCGTGGCCGAGACGAAGATGCAGCGCGGCGCACGCTGTTCCCATTCCTCGAACTTGAGCGGCCGGTTGTCGAGCGCGGAAGGCAGGCGAAAGCCGAACTCGACCAGGGTTTCCTTGCGCGAACGGTCGCCCTTGAACATCGCGCCGAGCTGCGGCACGGTGACATGCGATTCGTCGACGACGAGCAAGGCATCAGCCGGCAGGTAGTCGAACAGCGTCGGCGGCGGCTCGCCGGGTGCGTGCCCGGTGAGATGGCGCGAATAGTTCTCGATGCCTT
>JANXVS010000526.1 GCA_025351555.1 Pseudomonadota bacterium
TGCCGGCAAGCGCGTGCTGATCCGGGAGGATTTGAACGTACCGGTACACGAGGGCCGGGTGACATCGGACCAGCGCATCGTTGCAGCGCTGCCGACGCTCAAGCTGGCGCTCGGCCAAGGCGCGGCGGTCATGGTGATGTCGCATCTCGGACGCCCGACCGAAGGCCATTGGACGGCGCACGATTCGCTGGCGCCGGTCGCCGCCCGGTTGAGCGATCTGCTCGGCCGACCGGTGCCGCTGGTGCGCGACTGGCTGGACGGCGTGGATGTGCAGCCCGGCGAGATCGTGCTGCTGGAAAACTGCCGCATGAACGTGGGCGAGGCCAAGGACGACAGCGCGCTGGCACAGCGCTACGCGCGCCTGTGCGAAATCTTCGTCATGGATGCGTTCGGCACCGCGCATCGCGCCCAGGCATCGACCCACGGCGTGATCCATCGCGCCCACATCGCCTGCGGCGGCCCCTTGCTGATGGCTGAGCTCGATGCGCTAGGCAAGGCGCTGGAGCATCCGAAGCGGCCGCTGCTGGCGATCGTGGCGGGATCGAAAGTTTCCACAAAGCTCACTTTGCTGCAAAATCTTGTTGGCAAAGTCGATCAGTTGATCGTCGGTGGCGGCATTGCCAACACGTTTATCGCTGCGGCGGGCTTGCCCATCGGCAAGTCGCTGGTGGAACGCGATTTGGTCGGTGTCGCCAAGCAGATCATTATTGACGCAAAAGCGCGCGGCGCCGAGGTGCCGATTCCGATGGATGTTGTGGTGGCGCCAGAGTTCAAGGCGGATGCGCCGGCGACGGTGAAGAAAGTGGAAGATGTCGCAGCGGCCGACATGATTCTCGATATCGGCCCGCGCACCGCGGAGCAGTACACGGCGCTGATCGCCAAAGCCGGCACCGTGGTCTGGAATGGCCCGGTCGGCGTGTTCGAGTTCGACGCGTTCGGCAAAGGGACGGAAACGGTCGCCAGAGCGATTGCCGCATCGCCCGCGTTTTCGATCGCCGGCGGCGGTGATACGCTGGCCGCCGTGGAGAAATACAAAGTGGAAAATGAGATTTCGTATATTTCCACCGGCGGCGGTGCGTTTCTGGAATTCCTCGAAGGCAAGGAATTGCCGGCGGTCACCGCCCTGTTGGCGCGCGGCCGCTAGTGCTCCAGCAACGCGCGCAGTTTGTCCGGCTACGCCAGCGGCAGCAGCAGCGACAATGATGACTGTGGTAGTTTAACGTCAATATCACCAAGAGATTCAGGCATGGATTTGCAACTGCGCCGCACCAAGATCATCGCCACCCTGGGGCCGGCCACCGATGCGCCGGGTATGCTCCAGCGCATCCTTGAAGAAGGCGTGGACGTGGTGCGCCTGAATCTCTCACATGGTATGCCCGAGGATCACCAACGCCGTGCCGACGAGGTGCGCGCCGCGGCGGCCGCGCTCGGCCGCGAGGTCGCGATACTGGCCGATCTGCAGGGTCCGAAGATCCGCATCGCCAAGTTTGCCGCGGCGCCGGTGCTGCTCGAACCGGGCGCGCCGTTCGCGCTTGAATGCGACGCGAACGCAGCGCCGGGCGATGTGGCGCACATCGGCGTGAGCTACCTGAATTTATATAAAGATGTAAAAGTGGACGATACCTTGTTGCTGGATGACGGCCTGATCGCGCTGAAGGTCGATGCGATCGACGGCACCACGATCCGCACCACGGTGCAGATCGGTGGCGTGTTGTCCGACCGCAAGGGCATCAACCGGCTCGGCGGTGGTCTGTCGCTGACCGCACTGGCGGAAAAAGACAAGAACGATATTCGCCTAGCGGCCAAGCTCGGCGTGGATTTCCTCGCCGTGTCATTCGCCAAGAGCGCCGCCGACATGGACGAAAGCCGCCAGTTGTTGCGCGCCGCCGGCGGCAACGCGGCGCTGATCGCCAAGATCGAACGCGCCGAGGCGATTGCAGCGTTGGCCGAAATCATCGACGCCTCCGATGCGGTAATGGTTGCGCGCGGCGACTTGGGCGTGGAGATTGGCGACGCGGAATTGCCTGGCATCCAGAAGAAAATCATCCGTGAGACACTCGCGCGCAACAAAGTGGTGATCACGGCGACGCAAATGATGCAGTCGATGGTCGAGTCGCCGATTCCCACGCGTGCCGAAGTGCTCGACGTCGCCAACGCCGTGCTCGACGGCACCGATGCGGTGATGCTGTCGCAGGAAACGGCGGCCGGCAAGCATCCGGACAAGGCCGTGGCGGCGATGCGCCGCGTGTGCCTGGGCGCTGAACGCCAGTTCGAGCCGATCGAGGATTTGAGCCCCGGCACGCACCAGCTCGACCGCACCGATCAAGCGATTGCGCTCGCGGCCATGTTCATGGCCGGCCAGACCGGCACGCGCGCGATCGTCGCGCTCACCGAATCCGGCGGCACCGCCCAGTCGCTATCCCGCTACCGTTCCAGCGTGCCGATCTATGCGCTATCACGGCGCCCGGCCGCGCGCCGGCGCATGATGCTGTACCGTGACGTGACACCGGTCGATTTCGATCCGCATGGGGTCGACCCGGCGCATGCGGCAAAAGCGGCCATCCAGCATTTGTATAATATGCAGCGCCTGTCCGAAGGCGATCGCGTCATCCTTACCCACGGCGACCACACCGGCCAGCACGGCGGCACCAATACGCTCAAGCTGCTGCGAGTAGGGCCGGGCGGGGTGGCGGAAGGGTTAGGGGAGTTGTAATGCGGAGAATCCAATGACGAAATCGACTCTTTACTCAACCGTGTTCGCAGTGGGTCTAGCGACCAGTGCAGCCCTTGCCGCCGAAAAAACCCAGGTCATCCCGCCCGAGCGACTCGGCAACTACTGGCTGCTGGCACAATCCCCGCAAGCAAATGCGCCTAATTCTGGACGCAATCTCGACGCACCCAGCTGTGCGGCGGTTTCCTACATTGTCGAGAAGGACGGCAGCACCAGCCACGCCAAGCTCGAGCGTCTGGTGCCGGACGGCGACCTCGGCAAGTTCGCGGTCAGCGTGGTGGCGGGAATGCAATTCGCCGCGGCGAAGCAGAATCTGGGCAAGGAGCGGGTGTTTACCTACGTCGTCATACCCTTCAATCTGCCCGATGCGACCTCCCCGAACGCCGCCGACCGGGCCAAGCGCGCGCAGGCGCTGGCGGCCTGCAAGCTCGATAATTTCAAGCAGGATGGCAAGGAAGTTATCAATATCGTTCGCTAGCAGCATCGCGTCCCGATCTGGCCTATAATCCGCGCCCTCGCAAGGCGGCCGCAGGGGCGGCCGCGCAGCCACGGTCTTGGAGTTGAGCCATGAGTATCGAACAACTGGAAAGCATCGCCCAGGCGATGGTCGCGCCGGGCAAGGGCATCATCGCGATCGATGAATCCAATAGCACGATCAAGAAGCGTTTCGACGCGGTCGGCATCGAATGCAGCGAAGAGAACCGCCGTGCCTATCGCGAGATGCTGCTGACGACGCCAAGTCTTGGCGAGCATATTTCCGGTGCGATCCTGTACGACGAAACCATCCGTCAGAAGACCAAGGCGGGCGTGCCGTTCACCAAGGTGATGCTCGACGCCGGGATTCTTCCCGGTATAAAAGTGGACAAAGGCCCGCAACCGCTGGCCGGGTTTCCCGGCGAAGTGGTCACCGAAGGCCTGGACGGCCTGCGCGAGCGCCTGAACGAGTACGCGCGCCTCGGCGCGAAGTTCGCCAAGTGGCGCGCAGTCATCACCATCGGCGAGGATTCCCCGAGCGGCACCTGCATCGAGGCCAATTGCCACGCGCTGGCCCGCTACGCCGCGCTGTGCCAGGAAGCCGGCATCGTGCCCATGGTGGAACCGGAAATCCTGATGGATGGCGATCACGATCTTGAAGCCTGCTACGACGTTACCGAAGTCACGCTGCGTTCGTTGTTCGGCTCGCTCTACGAGCAGAACGTCATGCTCGAAGGCACCATCCTGAAAGCGAGCATGATCATTTCCGGAAAAAGCTGTGCGCAGCAGGCCAGCGCGGACGAAGTCGCCGAAGCGACGGTGCGCTGTCTGAAGGCATCGGTGCCAGCGCTGCTGCCAGGTATCGTGTTCCTGTCCGGCGGCCAGTCCGATCGCGACGCGACTGCGCATCTGAACGCAATGAACCAGATGGGCCCGCATCCGTGGCCGCTATCCTTCAGCTACGGCCGCGCGATGCAGTCCGCTGCACTCAAGATTTGGGGCGGAGACATCGTCGCGAACGTCGCCGAGGCGCAGAAGATGGTTCACGCGCGCGCCCGCGATAACGGGATGGCGGCGCTCGGGAAGTGGCGCGGGTGATCCGCACTCCAGACTGCACACTGCGCGAACGCCGGCCTTGTGCCGGCATTTTTGTATCCAGCATCAATCGAGCGAGTGCGCAGAAGCTCGTGGCGCGCAATGACATC
>JANXVS010000242.1 GCA_025351555.1 Pseudomonadota bacterium
CCAACACCTCACCGGCGAGGCCGGAGCCGAGATCGATCACATCGAGTTGTTCGGCCCGCCCTCGTCGCCGAACGCCGACAGCCGTAACTTTGTCCTCTGTCCGGGCAATGCCTACGACCGCTCCCCTTGTGGCACCGGCACCAGCGCCAAACTCGCTTGCCTACATGCCGACGGCCAACTCGCCCCCGGCCAGACGTGGACCCAGGAGGGCATCCTCGGCACCCAATTCGTTGGATCGATCGCGCTCCGGGAAGGCCATGTTATCCCGCGCATCACGGGCCAGGCCTACGTCACCGCCGAAGCAACCTTGCTCCTCGACGACCGCGACCCTTTCTGCTGGGGGATCGCATGACGCCGCGACACGTCGTTGTCATCGGGGCCGGTGTTATCGGGACCGCGTGCGCCCACTACCTGGAACGGGCCGGCGTGTCGGTCACGCTCCTCGATCGCGGCACGGTCGGCAACGCCTGCTCGCGCGGCAACTGCGGCTATGTCTGCCCCAGCCACGTCCTGCCGCTCGCTGGCCCCGGCGTTCTCGCCAAGACGATCCCGCTGTTGTTCCAGCGCAACTCGCCCCTGCGCATCCGCTGGCGACTCGACCCAGCGCTCCTGTCGTGGATGGGACGATTCGCCCTGCGGTGCAATCGGCGCGATATGCTATCGTCGGCTCATAGCATCGCGGCGCTGCTGAACTCGTCGCGATCGCTCTACGATCAACTCTTCGCCACCGAGCCGCTCCACGCCGAGTGGGAGCAACGCGGCCTGCTCTTCGTCTTCCGCACGCCGTCCGAGTTCGCTCACTACGCTCATACTGACGACCTGCTGCGCACGCAATTCGCGATGCCCGCCCGTCGCTACGACTCGAAGGAACTAGGCGACCTCGAACCGGCGCTTCGCCCCGGTCTCGCCGGGGCATACCACTACGAGTTGGACGCGCATTTGCGGCCCGATCGCCTCCTCTCGTCCTGGCGCGACCTACTGCTGGCGCGCGGGGTGCAGATCCGCGAACACTGCGAACTCACCGGCTTCGACCTCGAAGGCCGACGACTTCGCGCCGTCCGCACCTCGTTAGGTGACATCCCCGCCGACGCCGCCGTTGTCGCGGCAGGCGCCTGGACGCCGCTCCTGCGTAAGCACACGCGCTGCTCGGTGCCAATCCAGCCGGGCAAGGGCTACTCGATCACCTATACGCGGCCGCAACGGTGTCCGCGCATTCCGCTGGCGCTGAGGGAGCGCGCCGTGTGCATCACCGCCTGGAAGTCCGGCTATCGACTCGGCAGCACGATGGAATTTGCCGGCTACGACGATTCGCTCAATCGTACGCGCCTGGACGCGCTCAAGCGTGGTGCGGCAGAGTACTTGCACGAGCCGGAGGGTCCGCTGGTCTATGAGGAATGGTACGGCTGGCGACCAATGACCTATGACGATCTACCCATTCTCGGCCGTGCGCAGCGAGTGCAGAATCTCGTAGTGGCGACCGGACATGGCATGCTTGGCGTGACCATGTCGGCGGCTACCGGCTTGCTGATCAGTGAGTTGGTCTGTGGCCAGCCGATGTCGTTGGATCCGGCGCCGTTCAGTCCGGCAAGATTCAATCTCTGAGGAAAGTGCGATGTCGATATGCAAAATTGTGGCTTTTGTCGCATTGTCCACCTTTTGCGGGATCTGCTTTGCCGACCAGTTGCCGGTGGCCGATAAAGCGGACCCTGTCGATTTCCAATGGGGCGTTAAGATTCCGCTGCGCGATGGGGTGCAGCTCAATGCGACGCTGTATAGGCCGCAAGGCCAGAAAGATGCGCTGCCCTGCGTGTTCACGTTGACGCCGTACATCGCGCAGAGTTATCACGAACGTGGCATGTATTTCGCCGGGCACGGCTACGTGTTCCTGACCGTCGACGTTCGCGGCCGTGGCAATTCCGAAGGCGAGTTCACGCCGTTGCTGCAGGAAGCAAAAGACGGTCACGACATCGTCGAATGGCTGGCGCAACAGAAATACTGCAACGGCAAAGTGACGATGTGGGGCGGCTCCTATGCCGGCTACGATCAATGGGCGACTGCCAAGGAATTTCCGCCGCATCTTACGACCATCGTGCCGGTGGCTTCGCCGTTTGCCGGCGTGGATTTCCCGCGCCGGAACAATATCGCCTATCCCTACGATATGCAGTGGCTCACATTCACCAGCGGCCATACCGGACAGGAAAAAATCTTTGAAGACGGCGGATTCTGGATCGCGAAGTTCAAGCAGTTTTATCTGGATCATCGCGCATTCAAAGATCTGGATACGCTGATCGGCAATCCCTCGGCAGTCTTCCAGACCTGGATCGAGCATCCGCAAATAGACGCCTATTGGGACGGATACAACCCCACCAGTGAACAATTTGCAAAAATCGACTTGCCGATTCTCACGATCACCGGCCAGTACGACGGCGACCAACCTGGCGCGTTGACGTTTTATCGCGAGCACATGGCGCACGCGTCTGCGCACGCGAAGGCGCAGCATTACCTCGTCATCGGGCCGTGGGATCACCCCGGCACGCGCACGCCGCGCGCCGAGGTTGCTGGCCTGAAGTTCGGCCCGGCCAGCCTGCTGGACATGAACAAGCTGCACAAAGACTGGTACAACTGGACGATGAAGTCCGACAGCAAGCCCGAGATCCTGAAGAATCGCGTCGCCTACTACGTGCTCGGCATCGGCGCTGAGGATTGGCGCTACGCCGAGTCGCTCGACGCGGTTACCGCCGAGGCGCGACCGCTGTATCTGACGTCGCAGGACGGCCATGCCAACGACGTGTTCGCGTCGGGATCGCTCAATCCGGCCAAGCCCACCGGCGGCGAAAAACCCGATCGCTACGTTTACGATCCGCTCGACACCAGTTCGGCGAAAGTCGATGCGGTGGAAATGCCGAATATGCTTACCGATCAGCGCTGGATTTTGCAGCAAAGTGGAAAATACCTCATTTACCACACGGCACCGTTTGAGAAGGATGTCGATATCGCGGGGTTTTTCAAGCTGTCTGCCTATATCGCGTTGGATCAACCCGATACTGATTTCCACGTTTCGGTGTTCGAGATCCAGCCAGACGGAACCAATGTTTTTCTGACCGACGACATGCTGCGCGCACGCTATCGCGGCGGTGACCGTGCCGCCAGGTCGGTACCGAAAGGTATGATTGAGCGCTATGACTTCAACCGCTTCACCTTCGCCGCGCGCTGCATCCAGGCAGGCAGCCGTCTGCGCCTGGTCATTGCACCGATGAACTCGCTGTACAGCGAAAAGAACTACAACTCGGGCGGCGTCATTGCCGATGAAACAGGCAAGGTTGCGCGCACGGTAACGGTGAGTCTGTATCACGGTGCGCAACATCCGAGCGCGTTGTTGGTGCCGATTGCAAAAGCGGAGCCGCCGAAGAAGGACTGAAGCGGACGCGCAATTACCCCCTTCCGCCTTCGGCACCTTCCCCCGCAGGCGGAGGAAGGGTAGCAAGGGCAGTTGGCGCTGACTGAGTGATTCAATGGAAACGTATACCCTGCACCAAGGCACCTCGCCGCTGTTCGTCTCACTGCCGCACGACGGCACGGTGTTGCCGGATGACATCGCGGC
>JANXVS010000594.1 GCA_025351555.1 Pseudomonadota bacterium
TTCACGGCGAGGTTTTCGGTACCTACACCGACGACCATTACCGTGATGACACGCCCGCGGAGAAAGCGGCGGGCAAGACGACTCCATCGCAGGAAAAAGAATACGGATTCGCCATCGGCGGCCCGATCATCCAGGATGCGATGCATTTCTTCTTTACCTATGAAGGCAAAAAATTCGATACGCCCACGGCGATTGTGTCCGGTGTTCCGCAGTTGGACGCCTTCTTGCCCGCCAACGTGAGCTCGCAAATCGGCGCAGCGAGTCTGCCCTTCACGGAAGATCTGTATTTCGGCAAGATCGATTGGGAGTTCAGTGATCGCGACCGGCTCGAATTCAGCGCGAAAGTGCGCAAGGAAGACCAGATCGGCAACATCGGCGGAACCCAGGCTACGTCATTCGGCAGCGACACGAAGAACAGCGACAACCGCTTCGACCTGCGCTGGCAGCACAGCGCGGACTTCTGGTTCAACGAAGTGCTTTTGAACTATGAGGACGCCAAATGGAAACCGACGCCGACGACTTTCGGCAACGCATCGATTTATACGTTTCCTGCCGGGTTGAACAACGATCAGATCATTCTGCAGACTGGCGGTGGCCAGAACAGCCAGAACAAGGGGCAGAAGGGGCCTGCGTTGCAGGACGATCTGACATTCAACAACATCAACTGGCACGGCGATCACACCGTCAAGATGGGGATCAAGTTCAAGGAGGTCGACCTGACGGCGCAGCAGGGGACGACCGAGAATCCCAGATTCTTCTACGACGTTACCCCAGCAGGCACGTCTGAGATTCCGTACAAGGTGGATTTCCAGACGGCAGTCAACGGCGTCGGCACTCCGGTCGTGAGGTCGAAGGACAAGCAGTTCGGCACCTACATCCAGGATGACTGGGTGGTTAACGATAAGCTGACCTTGAATCTTGGCTTGCGCTGGGATTACGACGAAAATCCCAGCTATCTCAATTTCGTAACTCCGGCGCGGGCCACCAGTGCGCTGCTGGGGCCCGATCCGAATGCCCCGAGCCAGTCTTACGCGCAGTCGTTGGCGAATGGCGGCATCAATATCAATGACTACATCAGCAATGGTCACAATCGCAAGGCGATCAAGGATGAATGGCAGCCGCGCCTCGGCTTCTCATACGACCTCAATGCGGACGAAGAACATGTGATCATCGGCGGCCTCGGGCGCTCGTACGACCGCGATCTGTACGATTACCTTCAGGTCGAGCAGTCGGACGCGCAGTTTGGAGGCCACGAATTCTTCTTCAACAATTCATCGCGCACATGCGATACCACAGCGTCGAATTGCATCAATTGGGATCCGAAATATCTCAACGGTGTCTCGAATCTTCAGGGCCTGGTCCCAGCGAACACGCCGGGCGAATACACCCTGATCAACAATAATCTGAAGGTGCCGTATTCCGACCAGATAAGCCTCGGCATGCGCAACAAGATCGGCGATTGGAATACCAGCGCAACGGTCGCGCGCATCGTCAGCAAGAACGGACTTGTATTCACGCTGGGCAATCGCCCGCCGAGCGGTTTCAACTTCCTCCAGAACGGCCAAGCCTGGGGCGATGGGATTCCCGGCATTGGCAGCTTGATTCTCGGCAACAGCGGTATCGAGACCAAGAACAACCAGCTGCTGCTGTCCGCAGACAAGCCCTATACCAGAGATTCAGGCTGGGGCGTGACCCTTGCCTATACCTATTCCGACGCAAAAGAGAACTTGCAGGATAGCCAGAGGGGCAACAATCACTACGCTTTCGACGGTCCGAATATCGGCTACTACCCGTTCCAAACATCGAACGCCGTGTCCAAGCATCGCTTCGTCACGACAGGCACAATCGATGGCCCGTGGGGAGTCACTTACTCGGCAAAGCTGGTCTTGGCTACACCCTTGCCGATTCATGACATCGGTTGCTACGGCGCACCCGGTCCGTGCGGTCCGCATGCGTTCATACCGCCCGGCCGCAAGTTCTTGTTTGGTGGCGATGTATTCGGCACACGGGATATCGATTTCTCGATCAACAAGAATTTCGAATTGACCCGCGGTATGAGCGTTTACCTCCGCGGCGATTTGCTCAATGCATTCAATTACAAGAATATTAGCGACTACAATACGAATTGGGGTGCCAATGGAGTCCTCAATCCGATGGCGGTCTACAACACGGCCGGCAATATCTCCACGCCGATGCGTACTTTCAAGCTCACGCTGGGCTTGAGGTTTTGAGCGCCAGTGGTTTTTGGGAAAGGCATACGCATTGACAATGCCTCGTTACAAAGCCCGCCATGCGGGCTTTGTTTTGATTGCCATCCGGAATTGTCATGACTGATCCCCGCATCAAGAACATCGTCATCGTCGGCGGCGGCACCGCAGGCTGGATGACGGCCTCGGCGCTCGCCAAAGTGCTGGGACAGCAATGTTCGATCCGTCTGATCGAGTCGGAGGAGATCGGCATTGTCGGCGTCGGCGAGGCGACCGTTCCGCACTTGAAGATCTTCAACCACTTGCTCGAAATCGACGAAATCGAATTCGTCAAGCAGACCCAGGGCACGTTCAAACTTGGCATCCAGTTCAACGATTGGTGCCGACTCGGCGATTCTTATATCCACGGGTTCGGCACGATTGGCCATGACCTGGCCTACCTGCCGTTTCATCAATACTGGATCAAGGCGTTTCAATCCGGCAACGCAAGCGACATCGGCGCATACTCGCTCAATACGGCAGCGGCACCGCTGGGCAAATTCATGGCATCCGCGACCGACGTGCCGGCGACCTCGCCGCTGGCAAATATCGCCTACGCCTACCATTTCGATGCCGGGCTGTACGCGCAGTACTTGCGCCGTTATGCGGAGGCACGCGGCGTGCGTCGCACCGAAGGCAAGATCGTCAACACCTTGCTGCGGCCCGATAACGGATTTGTCGACGCCGTTGTGCTGGAGAGTGGCGAGAAAGTCACGGGTGACCTGTTCATCGATTGTTCTGGCTTCCGCGGGCTATTGATCGAGCAGGTGCTGCACACCGGCTACGAGGACTGGACCCACTGGCTGCCCTGCGATCGCGCGATGGCCGTGCCGTGCGAAAATGTGGGACCGCCGACGCCATACACCCGCTCGACCGCGCGTGCGGCCGGTTGGCAATGGCGTATCCCGCTGCAGCACCGCACCGGCAACGGGTACGTTTACTCCAGTGCGTATATCAGCGACGACGAAGCGGCCGCCACGCTGTTGAAGAACCTCGACGGGCGCGCGTTGGCCGAGCCGCGCATGCTCAAGTTCACGACCGGCAAGCGCAAGAAATTATGGAACAAGAATGTTGTGGCGATTGGCCTCGCCAGTGGTTTCATGGAGCCGCTGGAGTCGACCAGCATTTACATGATCCAGTCTGCCATCGCCAGATTGATCAACCTCTTGCCGGACCAGGATTTCAGTCCCGTCCTGATCGAGCGTTACAACGCGCAATCGGCATTCGAGTTCGAGCGCATCCGCGATTTTCTCATCCTTCACTACTACGCTAGCGAGCGCAACGATACGCCGTTCTGGAACTATTGCCGCACGATGGATATTCCCGTCCAGTTGGAAAATAACATCCGCTTGTTTCGAGATAGCGGCCGATTCTACCGAGATGCCGAGGAAATGTTTGCGGTCACGAGCTGGGTGCAGGTCATGCTGGGCCAGCACATCCAGCCGCGCAAATATCACCCCGTGGTTG
Source organism: Pseudomonadota bacterium (assembly GCA_025351555.1). Taxonomy (GTDB): domain Bacteria; phylum Pseudomonadota; class Gammaproteobacteria; order Xanthomonadales; family Rhodanobacteraceae; genus Rudaea. The sequence goes on from JANXVS010000594.1 coordinate 3,714, forward strand.
ATCTATTGCCCGACACGGAATTGACCGAGTTCGTCAACAGCGTCAAAAAGGTC
>JANXVS010000599.1 GCA_025351555.1 Pseudomonadota bacterium
TGCAAATGCCGATTGGCGCCGAAGATCATTTCGAAGGCGTTATCGATCTGCTCAAGATGAAAGCCATTCACTGGGATATGGAATCCCAGGGGATGAAGTTCGAATACATCGAGATTCCTGCGGACTTGCTCGACAAGGCCAAGAAGGCGCGTGAACATCTGGTGGAATCGGCGGCCGAAACCTCCGAAGAACTGATGAACAAGTACCTTGAAGGTATCGAGCTGAGCGAAGAGGAAATCATAGAAGGTATCCGCGTCGGCACCGTCGGCAACAAGATGATTCCGGTGTTCTGCGGCTCGGCGTTCAAGAACAAGGGCGTGCAGGCGATGCTCGATGGCGTGATCCGCTATCTGCCGGCGCCGTCGGATCGTCCGCCGGTCAAGGGCATCGACGAAGACGACAAGGATGATACGCGCGTGGCTGATGACAGCCAGCCGTTTTCCGCGCTCGCGTTCAAGATCGCTACCGACCCGTATGTCGGCGCGTTGACGTTCTTCCGCGTTTATTCGGGCGTGCTCAATTCCGGCGATACGGTGTTCAATCCGATCAAGGGACGCAAAGAACGCATCGGCCGTCTGTTGCAGATGCATGCGAACAATCGCGAAGAAATCAAGGAAGTCCGCGCGGGCGATATCGCTGCTGCGGTCGGTTTGAAAGACGTCACCACGGGTGAAACCCTGTGCGCGACCGACAACGTGATCATGCTCGAGAAGATGAGCTTCCCCGAGCCCGTCATCGCGATGGCGATCGAGCCCAAGACCAAGAGCGATCAGGAAAAGATGGGCATCGCCCTGTCGCGCCTGGCGCAGGAAGATCCGTCGTTCCGCGTGCGCTCGGATGAAGAATCCGGCCAGACCATCATCGCCGGCATGGGCGAGCTGCATCTGGACATCATCGTCGACCGCATGAAGCGCGAGTTCAGCGTGGAAGCGAACGTCGGCAAGCCGCAGGTCGCGTATCGCGAAACGATCCGCAAGGCAGTCAAGCAGGAAGGCAAGTTCGTGCGCCAGTCCGGTGGTCGCGGCCAGTACGGTCACGTCGTCATCGAGATGGGGCCGCGTGAGCGTGGTGCGGGTTTTGAATTCGTCAATGGCATCGTTGGCGGCGTGATTCCGAAGGAATACATTCCGGCGGTTGAGAAGGGCATCCGCGAGCAGCTCGGCAACGGCGTGCTGGCGGGATTCCCGGTCGTCGACATCGGCGTGCGTCTGATAGATGGTTCGTATCACGAAGTCGACTCCAACGAAATGGCGTTCAAGATCGCCGGCTCGATGGCGTTCAAGGAAGGTTTCGCCAAGGCCAGCCCGGTCCTGCTCGAGCCGATCATGAAGGTCGAAGTGGTGACGCCGGAGGACTACATGGGCGACGTGATGGGCGACTTGTCCCGCCGGCGCGGCGTGTTGCAGGGCCAGGAAGATGGTCCATCCGGAAAAACGATCTTGGCGCAGGTGCCGTTGGGTGAGATGTTCGGTTACGCGACCAGCCTGCGCTCGATGAGCCAGGGTCGCGCCACATTCACCATGGAATTCGATCACTACGCCGAAGCGCCGGCCAATATTGCCGAAGCAGTAATCAAGAAATCCTGATTTTATCAAAACGCATTGCTCGACTGATTTAAGGTAGAAAAGACATGGCTAAGGGAAAATTCGAACGCACCAAGCCGCATGTAAACGTGGGGACGATAGGCCACGTGGATCACGGCAAGACGACGCTGACGGCGGCGCTGACGAAGGTCGGTGCAGAACGTTTCGGCGGCGAATTCAAGGCCTATGACCAGATTGACGCGGCGCCGGAAGAGAAGGCGCGCGGGATCACGATTTCCACGGCGCACGTGGAATACGAGAGCCCGAACCGTCACTACGCGCACGTGGATTGCCCGGGCCACGCCGACTACGTGAAGAACATGATCACGGGAGCCGCGCAGATGGACGGCGCGATCCTGGTATGTTCGGCGGCCGACGGCCCGATGCCGCAGACGCGCGAGCACATCCTGCTGGCGCGCCAGGTCGGTGTGCCGTACGTGGTGGTGTACATGAACAAGTGCGACATGGTCGACGACGCCGAGTTGCTCGAGCTGGTCGACATGGAAGTGCGTGACCTGCTGACCAAGTACGATTTCCCGGGCGAC
>JANXVS010000016.1 GCA_025351555.1 Pseudomonadota bacterium
ATGCAATTCATACACGTCGCCGCGCGGCGGTGCGGGCGCAGACAACCCGTCTTCGCTCGCAGCGTGCGCCAGTTCGATCACGTACTCGTCGCCGGGCAGGGCGAGGAAACCACTGCTGCCGCCGTGCGAGTCGCTTGCGGGCGCGCGTGGATGGGCGGGCGCGGGCGCCGGTGCAACAGATGGAGGTGAGACAGGTTTTTCTGCTATCGCCGCGGCGGGCTTTGGTTCCGGCGGCGGTGCAGTTTTCGGCGCGGGTGGCGGCGCGGCGACCGTGGGCGCTAGTTGTGGATTTGTGAAAGTGTGAACAGCCGGCGCAGCGACGGGCTTGGGCGTTTCCGCAGGCTTGCGTGCAGCAACTGGCGTGGGCGTAGGGACAGGTGCTGGCGCCGCGCTATCTCTGGCGCCGGGCGCCAGCAGGTAGCTGGGCAGTTTGCCTGTACGCGGCGCGGTCGTCGCAGGTGGCGTCGCCGCTATTGGAGCCGGGGCCGCCGTCGGCTTTGCGGTCACTGCGGGTGCGGGTTCATCGTGGCGTGCCGCAGGAGCCGCGTCGTTGTTCGTCGCTTTACCGGTCTGCGCACAGTCCCAGCTCTTGCGGTCTGCGCTGGGTACGCATTTGTATTGCTTGCCGGGCTCGAACGTATCCACTTTTCCATAGGTGGATTGATCGGCCGCGGTGGCGAGCGTGCTGCCGACGATGCACAGCGTGGCGGCGACGATGGCGTGGCAGCAATCAGCCCAACGCATAAGGCGACTCCGAGCCCTGACTGAACATGATGTGGAAGCCACGTTTGATCTGCGCGTCACGCGCATGCTCGAACGCGGCCAGCGCGTCGTCGCGTTCCAGATAGACATCGCGCTTCAAGCTGACGCGGCCGCCCTGCTGGCCCCATTCGCGGGTCAGCGTCCAGCCACCGAGCAGATCCTGCTGCAGGGCGATCTGGTAATAGCGCGGCGGTTCCGCGGCGATAGGTTTGGTCTGCATGAACAGGCGCATGGGCGCATTGTACAAGCCAAGCCCTCAGTCCGTCGTCAACACGTCCCGAATCGCCGCCTCGTCCACATCCGGCACGATCTCGGCCTGGCCAATTCCGCGCCACAGGATCAGGCGCAGGCGTCCGCTCAGGTTTTTCTTGTCCAGTTGCATCAGCGCGATCAAAACGTCGGCATCCAGGCCGGCGGGAATTGCCGTCGGCAAGCCAAAGCGCGCGAGTACGGCGGCCAGACGCTCGGCATCGGCGACTGATGCGCGACCGAGTTGTGTCGATAGCTGCGCCGCCAGCACCATGCCGATGGCGACCGCTTCACCGTGCAGCAGGGTGCCGTAGCCGCTGGCGGTTTCCAGCGCGTGTGCAAACGTGTGGCCGAAGTTGAGCAGGGCGCGCTCGCCTTGTTCGGTTTCGTCGCGCGCCACGATTGCGGCCTTGTGTCGACAACTGGTCGCGATCGCGTGCGTGAGCGCCGACGCTTCGCGCGCGAGTAGCGCTTGCGTGTTGTCTTCGAGCCAGGCGAAAAAATCCGCATCGCCAAGCGCGCCGTACTTCACCACTTCGGCGAACCCGGCGACGAGCTCGCGTGGTGGCAGGGTCGCGAGCGTGTCGGTATCCATCACCACGGCGCGCGGCTGGTGGAAGGCGCCGACGAGGTTCTTGCCCTGCGCCAGATTCACTCCGGTCTTGCCGCCGACCGAGGAATCGACCATCGCCAGCAACGTCGTCGGCATTTGCACGAAGGCGATGCCGCGCATCCAGCAGGCTGCGGCGAAGCCGGCCAGATCGCCGATCACGCCGCCGCCAAGGGCGATGATGGTCGCATCGCGGCTGGCGCTCATTTCCGCCAACGCATCGAAAATCGTGGCGGCTGAATCCAGCGTCTTGTGCGTTTCCCCCGGTGGAAGAATGAGCTGGGAGAATTCCCTGCCGGCAAATCCCGTGGATAGCTTTTTCGCATACAACGGCGCCACGTTCTCGTCGCTGACCACCAGCAGATGCCGCCCGCCGATTGCGTCGAGCCAATGTTGTGGCTGCCCGAGCAGGCCCGCTCCGATCAGGATCCGATAGCGCCGAGCCCCGAGTTCGACCACGATTTCGGTGACAGGATTTGTTGGTGTCGTGTTCATGCAGCGTGATCTGCTGCACCGGCGTGCGTGGTAGTACGTTGCCAGCAGCGGCCAAGCTCCGCAGCCAGGCGCTGCGCAACCTGCGCCGTGCCTTTGCGCGGTCCCGCAGGCACGATCAGATCGGCGATCTGCCGGTACAGTGGATCGCGCTCAGCGGCCATCGCCAGCAGGCGTTCGCGACGATCCGGCGCGGCGAGCAGGGGGCGCTTGCGATCGCGCGCCAGACGCTGCAGCTGCTCGTCGACCGTGGTTTCCAGATACACGATGAAGCCGCGTGCGCGCAGCAGGTGACGGTTTTCCTCCGCCAGCACGGCGCCGCCGCCGGTGGCGAGGACGATGTCGCTATGCGCGACCAGTTGCGCGAGCGCAGCACTTTCGCGCTGGCGGAAACCGCATTCGCCCTCGATGTCGAAGATCAGTGGAATGTCGGCGCCGCAGTGTGCCTGGATCGCGTGATCCAGATCGTGGAAAGGCAAACCGAGCAACTCGGCCACGCCGCGCCCGATCGTAGTTTTTCCGGCGCCCATCGGGCCGATGAAAAACAGGTTGGGGGCCGGATTCATGAGGTGAATGCTAGCAGAGCTTGGAGTCGGAATCGGATCGGGTAGTCTCGCCGCCCCGAGGCGCTACAATTGCACCCTATCATTTAACCTTTCATCCCCATGTTCCGTTTCATCCTGATTTTTCTGGTCTGCCTGCTCGTGCTGTTCACCGGCGAACTATTGCAGCCGGTGCAAACGCATGTGATCGGGCCGTTTACGTCCGCGATCGCGCACGTCAGCGTCTGGTTGATACGCTTGTTCGACCACAGCGTCATCGCGCGCCAGAACGATATTCTCAATGCGTTCACCGGCAGCGGTATCGAAATCGTGGCGGGATGCAACGGCGTCGAAGCAGTATTGATCCTGGTTTCGGCGGTGCTCGCTTTTCCGGCGCCAATGAAAAACAAACTGATGGGCATTGGCCTCGGATTTCTCGCGATCCAGACCCTGAATCTTGTGCGCATCATCAGTCTGTACTACCTGCACGAATGGAATCAGGTGTGGTTTGAATGGTTTCACTTGTATCTGTGGCAGGCGCTGATCGTTCTCGATGCGCTGGTGTTCTGGCTGATCTGGTTGCGCTGGTTGCCGCGCGCTGCGCCCGCCGTGAGCGGTGCACAATGAAGTCGGCGCTGGTCGCTGCTACACTCGGCGAGTCAGATACGTTGTAACAATAACAATCTGGCGGCGGCGCCACGGCGCCGATTCCATCACCAATGGAGGGCAATCTCATGAGCGTCGCAAAAGTCATCGAAATCAGTTCTTCCTCGAGCAAGGGCTTCGAGCACGCGATAACCGACGGATTGAAGCGCGCATCCAAGTCGGTCAAGAATATCAAGGGTGCATGGGTCAACGACTACAAAGTAGTCACCAGCGACGATGGCAAGGTCACCGAATGGCGCGTGCACCTGCACATCAGTTTCGTGCTCGAGTAGAACAAGCTTGATTAGAACAGGCTCAATTAGAGCAGGCCTATCCGCGGCGGCGCGTCAATCGTCGTGTCGTCTGCGGTTTTGATCATCCGTTCAAGAGGAACTTACAACCCATGGCGACGATTTCCATCGCAATGGTGACCTCGGCATTTGAATTGCCGGCTCACCGGATCACCCGCAATCTCGGCATCGTGCGCGGCATCGTCGTGCGTTCGCGCAGTATCGTCGGTTCCATCGGCGCCAGTTTGCAGACCCTGATTGGCGGCAATATCACTTTGTATACCGAACTCTGCGAGAAGGCGCGCGAGGATGCCTACGAACTGATGGTCGCGCACGCTGCAGCGCGTGGCGCCAATGCGGTGATCGGCATGCGCTATGACGCCAACGAGGTCGCACAAGGCGTCACTGAAGTGCTCGCTTACGGCACGGCGGTGGTGGTCGACACTGCGACAGGCTGAGCCCGATGTCCACTTACGCAGAAGCGATTGTGCAGGTGCGCGACCTGCTCGCGCAGGCGCAGGCGGCTGGCGAACCCGAACCGACGGCAATGACGCTGGCCACCGTCGATGCAAACGGCCGCGTCTCTGCGCGCATCGTCCTGCTCAAGCAAGTCGACGAACGTGGCTTCGCGTTCTACACCAACTACGACAGCGCCAAGGCGAGCCAGCTTGCTGCACGTCAAAATGCCGCATTGTGCATTTTGTGGAAAACCCTGCGCGACAAGGTGCAGGTGCGGGTCGAAGGCGTGGTCGAGAAGACTAGCGTGGTCGAATCTGACCACTACTTCGCCAGCCGCGACCGCGCAAGCCAGATCGGCGCCTGGGCGTCGCTGCAGTCGCAAACACTGAACGATCGCCCTGAACTCGACGCGCGCATCGTCGAGTACGAACGCAAGTTCGCCGGTGTGCCGGTGCCGCGACCGCCGCACTGGGGCGGTTATCGACTGTTGCCAGACATGATCGAATTCTGGTTTGGCCAGCGCGCACGCCTGCACGATCGCGTGTGCTACGAACTGCTCGATGGCCAGTGGAGCAAACGATTGTTGTATCCCTGATGTCCGGCCCGCAACGCATCGTCTGCCTTATCGAAGAACCGACCGAAGTGTTGTACGCGCTCGGCGAGCAAGATCGCATCGTTGGCATTTCTGGCTTCACCGTGCGTCCACCGCGTGCACGCCGGGATTTGACGCGAGATGCGTTGAAGCGCATCTCGCGCTGGCGAGCGCCGCGCCACGGATGGCGCGGCAGGCGCCACGCACCAGGGATGGTTCGCGCGCTTTGCAAGGTTTGTGTATATGAGCAGTGGCCCGCAGCGCATCGTCTGCCTCACTGAAGAGCCGACCGAAGTGCTGTATGCGCTCGGTCAACAGGATCGCATCGTCGGCATTTCTGGCTTCACCGTGCGCCCGCCGCGCGCGCGCAGGGAAAAACCGAAAGTCTCGGCCTTCATCAGTGCGAAGATCGGCGAGATTCTCAAACTTGAACCGGATTTCGTTGTCGGCTTTTCCGACATCCAGGCCGATATCGCGCGTGAGCTGATCGCGGCCGGGGTGGAAGTGTGGATCAGCAATCATCGCTCGGTCGCCGGCATCATCGATTACATCCGCCGACTCGGCGCCCTCGTCGGCGCAGTGGAAAAAGCCGAAGCGCTGGCACGGCGAGCCGAAGAACATATTGCACAAGTGGAGAAAGTTGCATCTCGACTGGCGCGTCGGCCACGCGTGTATTTCGAGGAATGGGACGAGCCGATGATTTCCGGCATCCGCTGGGTCGCCGAACTGATCCGGATCGCCGGTGGCGACGATATATTTCCCGAGCGTGCCGAAAAATCGCTGGCGCGCGACCGCATCATCGCCGACCCTGGTG
>JANXVS010000090.1 GCA_025351555.1 Pseudomonadota bacterium
GCCGCTTTCAGCGCGGTTTCCAGCAAGGCGCGAGGTTCACCATCGATGCGGCGCGATTCGCTCGCCAGCGCCAATGCCTCGGCATAGGCCACGGTCACGTCAGGATCGTCAGCCGAAAGATCGTGGGCGTGCTTGAGCGCATCGCGCGCGTCGGCGAAGCGCTCGGTTGCCTCGTAGGCGCGGCCAAGCAAGGACCAGCCTTCAACGTCGTTCGGATTCTGCTTGAGCTTGGCGACGAGATTGGTAATCGCCAGCGCCATGTTCTGATTGTGATCGGCGGGAGCCTGCGCATCCGCGGCGACAGCGTTTGCATCGACGGCGCGCGGTTCACCGACGATGCGATAGAGCACGATCGCGGCGGCCGGCAACAGCAGGGCGATGCCCAACGCCGTGAACAATGTGCCGCGTGCTGGCGCCGGCGAGGTGTCGATCGCCGCGAGCATCAGTTCGCCGAGTGTTACGCGTTTTGCGGCGTACTCCGCGTCGCTGAGGATTCCCGCGACATGCGCCTGCTTCAACGCCTTCAACTGCCGCTGCGCCTGCATCGCCGGATTGGCGTGCGCATCGCGGCCGCGCAACAACGTCGGCAGTACGAAGGCCAAGGCCGCGGCCAGCATGAGCGCGGCGAGTAGGACGAAAGCCATCATTACCAGTCTTCCTCGGGTTCAATTGTTGCCAACGGCTGGCGCGAGCGCCGGCGCAGAATGCGCACGACGACCAACGCGCCGGCGGTCACCAGCGCGAACGGGGCGAACCACAGCAGCCAGGTGCCGGGTTTGAGGGGGGGATCATAGAGCACAAAATCATTGTAGCGGGCGACAAGATATTCTTTGATCTCGGCGTCGCTTTTTCCACTTTGCATCATGTCGAATACCTGCTTGCGCAGATCCTTCGCCAGATCGGCATCGGAATCGCCCAGATCCTGGTTCTGGCAAACCAGGCAGCGCAGTTGTTTTGTCAGATTCTGAAAGCGCACTTCCTGGGCGCGATCCTTGAATGGCAGCGGGTCGATGGCGAAAGCATCTTGAGTCGCCGACCCAACAAGCACTGTGATCAACATCAGTGCGACAAGGGCACGATTCATGGCGCTGCCTTGCTGAGTTCCGCAATCTTCGGCATCAACTCATCCTTGACAAGCTCTGGCGTGAACATGCCGATGCGCTTGTAGCGGATCATGCCCTGGGCATCGACAAGAAACGTTTCCGGCGCCATGTACACGCCGAAATCGATACCGGCACGGCCATCCTCATCGGTGATCACCGCGTCGTAGGGATTGCCGAACTGAGCGATCCAGTGCTTCGCGTTTTCCGGTTGATCCTTCCAGTCGAGGCCGATCAGCTTGATCCCGAGCGGTTTGATTTGCGCAGTCAGGATCGGATGTTCGTACTGGCAGGTGGGACACCAGCTGCCGAACACGTTCAGCAGGTAGGGCTTGCCTAGCAGATCCTTGCGGCTGACGGTTTTTGTGGAATCGTATAGAAGTGGAAGTGTGAATTCCGGTGCCGGCTTGCCGATCAGCGGCGAGGGTACTTCAGTCATCTCGTGGTGCTTGTTCCAGTGGATACCAAACGCGAGCAGGCCCGCCAGGGCGACGAAGACAAGCAGCGGCAGCAGACGATTGATCATGCGCCAACCTCGATGGGTTGCGTCGCAGCTACCAAAGTTCGCGCATCCGCGCGTTTCGGCAACACGCGGAATCGTCGATCAGTCGCGGCGACAAAACCGCCAAGCATCATGAACAGCCCGCCAAGCCAGATCCAGCGCACAAAGGGTTTCACGTAGACGCGCACCGCCCAGGCGCCGTTGTCCAGCGGTTCGCCGAGGGCGACATAGACATCGCGGAACAGGCCGGGATCGATATCTGACTTGGTCTGGATCTGCTCACCGCCGGAGTACTGGCGCTTCTGTGGATGCATCGTGGCGACGACGCGATTATCGCGCAGCACTTCGATCGTGCCTTCGTCGGCGACATAGTTCGGTCCCTGCGCGTGCTCAACGCCGCGGAAGCGAAAATCCAGGCCGCCAACACTTTTCGTTTCGTTCGGCGCAAAACGTAAATCGCTCTCGACGCTGGTCGCTTCCGTGATCAGCACGCCGGCAAGAAACACGGCGACGCCGAAATGCGCGAGGATCATACCGAGCATTTCCGGCGTATAGCGCTTTCCGCGCGGCGCCGAGCGCCACCGGTGCAGCGCATACAGCGCGATACCGATGCCAACCCACAACGTGGCGGCGACGCCGGCGAGGCCGCGCAACGGCACCGACGGAGCGATGAGTTTCGCGATCACGGTGGCGACGACGGCGACGATCAGCGCCGGCCGCAGCGTGCGCCAGGTCGCGCGCCAGTCGGCCGCTGCCCAGCGGAAAAATGGGCCAAAAGGCAAAACGCACACAATGGGAAACATCAGCAGCAAGAACATGAAGCCGAAGTAGGGCGGACCGACCGAGATGCGGCCAACGCCAAGCGCGTCGCCGATCAGCGGATACAGCGTGCCGAGCAACACCATTGCTGCGGCGCAGACAAACATGAGGTTGTTGACCAGCAGCAAGGTCTCGCGCGACAGCAGCCGGAAGGCCTTGCCGCCGGCGACTTTCGGCGCGCGCACCGCGTAGATCAGCAGGGAACCGCCGACCACGGTGCAAAGGAAAGTGAGAATAAACAGACCGCGTTTGGGATCAGATGCAAACGCATGCACGCTGGTCAGTACGCCGGAACGCACCAGAAAGGTGCCGAGTAGAGAAAGGGAAAATGCGAAAATGGATAAAAGTAGCGTCCACGCGCGAAAAGACCCGCGCTTCTCCGTCACTGCCTGCGAATGGATCAGGGCGGTGCCAACGAGCCACGGCATGAAGGAGGC